>JAAANX010000098.1 GCA_009909085.1 Cyanobacteria bacterium GSL.Bin1
ATGCTGGCTTCGACAGATTTCAAGAAGCTGATTTAACTCTTCATAACTAATCCCCAGTAAACGTTTAACTTGCTTTGGATTTTTTTGAATGTAACTCCAAGTATATTTCATCGCACACCACACAAATTTTGTTTCAATCTTACCATGTTATTGCTATTATGGAGATGTCTAATACCCCGAAAGGTTCTTGATATCATGCTAGATAGGGTAAATATACGGAAAGTTTCTGCTTGTTATTCCGCAAAGGGTGGGTATCCAGAAAGTTTCCGTATAATAATATAGTTATGGCAATTTGCCACGGGGTGAGTTCAAATATGTTTAGAGGTCAGGGTCTTGCAAAGCCCCGGGTTAAGTCTTTGGTTGGAGCATTGGCTGTTATGGTCTTGGCTATTCTCGGATCACAGACCTCCCCAATGCTCGGTTATGTTTTCGCGTTCTCAGCACTCGTAATGATCATTGTCGTAATGCTCACGGATTCTATCTGGCCAACACAGTCGAGAAAGGAAAACTCACTCGTATTCTCATTATTTTGGGGGTTAATGATAGGAGTTATCGCTCCCCATCTCGTCACCACTTTTTTGGAAGGTGGAGCGTCTGCGGTTTATGAAATTTTTACGTCAGAGCCATAACCAGGCGGTCAACCGGACGCCAAAAGCGTACCGCTTTTGGTTCCCTGCGCTGCGCTACGGCGCCGGTTACCTCAGCGTTAGTCATACTGCAGTCGTCTAGATAAGGCGCGATCGTAGTAGTGCAGAGCGCGATCGCACAAGTTCAAAGCAAGCCTTTGAAGAAAATGATAGATTAGTCTATGTAAGCAGTAGTAAGGAGTCACCATTATTCCTACTTTCCAACAGAAGACTCAGTGCTTTGTTTTGTGCTGTTGGTTTACGAAACTTTACTTGTCTATCAATCTTGTTCGCATAGATGAACGTAGTGGAAATGTCTTCTTCTTAGCTGGTGAGGAAAATATCATTGAAATCTATCCTAATGGCAGATGGAGGTATGTGCAATGAATCAACCTAACTTTCAAGCAATGAGTCAAAAAGAACTACAAGCATATGTTTTGTCTCATCGTAATGATGAAGAAGCCTTTCATGCTTATATAGACAAGTTACATAGGGAAGCAAATTGGGTTGAAATGCCTCCGCTACAATCTTTGGAGGACTTGGAAAACTATCCTGAGTTTATTGAGCATATTCACAGTCGTTCAAAACTAGGAGATAGTCCATTAGAAGATGATAAAATTTGAGTGAAAGGTGACAGAAACAACCCGCCTCCCTGCCCCAAATGTGGCAAAAATATGGTTTTGAGAACATCAAAAAAAGGATATTACAAAGGGAAACAGTTCTGGGGATGCGGTGACTATCCGAATTGTCGGGCTATTGTGAATATAGAGAATGATAAAGAATGTGCCGAAGATCAGACCATAAAATTTGAAAAAGCTTTCAATGCGTTTTTGAACAAACACAATATAACCCGGCACTGAACTCGGACGCAAAAGGAGCCAATGCTTCTTGGTTAGTGATCGCGCCCTGTGAATCAGTGGCTCAATCTCATGTGTCTTGCTATTTCTGATTTCCCAATCAACTTAGAATTTTGTGTGTTGTAGTATTTTAATAGGTAAAAAGCGATCTATAAGCTACCAGTTGAAGCAATGAGTGAAGCAGTTGTAACACTTATTAGACAGTTCAAAAAACTTTTAGCCAGCGAAAGATCTGAGTTCCTTGCAGCCAGCCTGAATCCGAATGGAGACTATGGCAACTGGAGTAATGATGATGCAGTCTTGCTTGCTGCTCAATCGTTTGCCCGTCTAGATGCAGAAGAGGAGGCGGATGGGAAATCCGAAGCCAGTTCGTAGTGAGGTCTGGCTCATTGATTTTGGGATAGCCGCGAAAGTGCGACCCGCTCTTGTTGTGAGTAAACCTTATGGAGATGAGGATCGGGCTTTGATTGCTGTAGTTCCTCATACGACCAGTATCAGAGGATCCAAATATGAGATCCAAGTCAGCATCCTCAGCATCCCCTTTCTAAACAAAAGGGGCCTTCCTACTTCAGGATGTTGTAACTGTTCCGCCACCATATTTTGTGAAAAAGCTTGGAATGCTATCGGATTCACAGATGGAATTAATTGAAAACGGGCTGAGAGATTGGCTCTCTCTTTAAATAAATAGTGAATATTTGAGCGCGATCATTATCTATCAGAGTTTTGGATCACTCTCTAACCAGGCGTTGCCGGCGGATGCGTAGGCTCATACGTCGGCGTTCTAGGAGATTGTGTTCGTAGAGGAGAAGAAATTGCAAGTGCTGTGCTACAGGCAAGGGATTAATTAGAACTTGCCAAATTAATGACAGTCGAGATGAAGTGAATGTAGCATCAAACAATATCTCTGCTTGAACAATGTGGCGATTACGGAGATTAGCAGTTAACTAAACATCTTCTATATCGAAATCTTCCCTTTTTTCTAGCAGCAAAAAAGCTTCGTTTGCGCTTTGCACCAACCGTTGTCGATAAATCATCTGTTCTGAATCATCCTCTAAGAAAACGAAGACCAGAGAAGTCTCTTGGGAGTTTTGGGAATTGTCAGGGTCACCAATCAAAAAAAAATTAATAGATTTCGCACAATGAGAATTAACATTCCTCGCCATTGCTGGGAGTGCAAAAGTTTCAATCTTGCCCTCAATCAGTTTGGTGACGATCCTTTTCAAGCCAGTTAACTCCGGAAAAGGTTTACCAACGGGTTGACCCACTTGGAGCGTATCCGGGTCATCACAGTAATTGTATCCTCCAGGAGAAATTGATTGTACGTTCAGCTCCTGATCAATAACAATGTATTCAATTGCTTTGGCTTTCAGGAATTTTTGCATTAAAGCAAAGGAGGGCATCATCCTTACTGATGGTGATTTTTCAGCTTGCGACAAAGGCTTTAAGCGATAGCCAAAATTATCAACCATTTCAACAATCTCTTCATCAATCTGTGCCTTTTTTAAGGCTTGTTTCAATTGTTTAATATGGGGGGTTACTGTGCTGTGAGTTGGGGGTTGGTCAAGATTTTCTCTAATCTGATCAACGATCAACTCATAACTGAGGACATGACGCGGATACCTAAGAAATAAGACCAGTAATTGATATTCTTGTGGCATTAAAGCAATTTCTTGGCTGTCGTAAGTGACAATATAGAACTGTGTATCAATCGATATTTTGCTATAGGTCAGCATAATTCTCATATGTGATTTAAAAAATATATATAAGTGATTGGAATTATATCGGTTTTTACTTAAAAACACAAGTCATTCAAACCAGCTATTCCAAAAATCCCTTACGAGATTACGAAAAGTAGATTGTGCGTAGTAGCCGATCAATTTTGTCTTAAGAGATGAGTGTCTCCCTTGTCTTCCTAATCTCGTCTGTTTTACTTCGACTCAACAGGTTAAGATTCACCGACTCGTCGTTCATTTGATTTCTGAAGGAGCGATAACAGATAATGGTAGACCTAAGGAATAGGGCAGATATTAGTAACGATAGGAACTTATGCAGAAGTCTTCCGGAAAAGCGACCCCCGCTTACATGAAAAACGCGGATTATCACCAGCTTGATCGCGCGCAATTGACCCCCATGATGCAACACTATATTGAGGTAAAAGAGCAATATCCCAATGCGTTGCTGTTGTATCGAGTGGGCGATTTCTTTGAATGCTTTTTTCAAGATGCGGTAACCGTTGCGCAACTGCTAGAACTAGTTTTAACTAGTAAAGAAGGGGGAAAAGAAATTGGTCGCGTTCCGATGACCGGTGTTCCCCATCATGCACTGGATCGTTATACAGCACTGTTAGTGGAAAAAGGTTACGCGATCGCGGTGTGCGATCAAGTGGAAGATGCGGCTGAAGCGGCTGCGCAAAAGCGGATGGTAGAGAGGAAAATTACCAAACTCCTGACTCCTGGCACGCTGACGGAAGAGGGAATGCTACACGCGCGACGCAATAATTTCCTTGCAGCGTTAGTCTTTGCCGGAGAACATTGGGGCTTAGCCTATACTGATATTTCCACGGGAGAATTTTACACCGCCCAATCCCAAAACTTGGAAACCCTGAGTCTAGAACTCCTGCGACTTCATCCCTCCGAAATTCTTTTGCCCACTAACACGCCTGACATTGGCAGTATGTTACGCCCTGGAGAAAAATCGGATCAGATTCCAGAATTTCTGCCCGATACCTTCTGCTATACCCTACGCCCGCAAACGCAATTTCGCAGTGGGGAGGCACGGAACCAACTCTTAGAATACTTTCGCGTGCGTTCTCTTGAAGGCATGGGTTGTGAAAATCTCCCCCTTGGTGTTCGCGCAGCTGGCGGACTACTGTTTTATATTGAAGAAACCCAAAAAGCCCATCAAGTCCCGTTACAAACCCTCAAAACCTATACCCTCACCGATTATTTAATTCTCGACCAGCAAACCCGCCGTAACTTAGAAATTGTACAAACAGTGCGCGATGGGACGTATCATGGTTCCCTGCTTTGGGCACTTGATCGCACTTGTACGGCAATGGGCGGACGTGCCCTCCGGCGCTGGTTACTGCAGCCGCTACTTGATATTAATGGCATTACTGCCCGTCAAGATACGATCGCGGAACTAATCAAGCAAACGAGTCTTCGCAATGACTTGCGCCAACTCTTACGGCACATTTACGATTTGGAACGCCTCAGTGGAAGAGCAGGGGCAGGCACTGCCAATGCCAGAGATTTAAGAGGATTAGCAGAGTCATTAGTGCGCTTGACAGAACTTGCCACCTTAGCGCAGCAGGGAGAATCGCCATTTTTGCGGGCTTTGCAAGCCGTTCCTCCTGACTTACAAGCCCTTGGCGAAAAAATCTTAGCCTCTCTTGTCGAATCTCCGCCGCAACACCTGACAGAAGGGGGCTTAATTCGTCCCGGTGTGGATGAACAATTGGATCAAATGCAGGCAACATTCGCTGAGGATAAACAGTGGCTTGCCCATTTAGAAACGAGTGAACGGGAACGGACAGGGATTCAAAAGTTGAAAGTTGGGTATAATAAAACCTTTGGCTATTATCTCAGTATTCCTCGGAGCAAAGCCGATCTTGCCCCAGAAAACTATACCCGCAAGCAAACTCTCACTAACGAAGAACGGTATATCACCTCAGAACTGAAAGAACGGGAAACGCGCATTCTCACGGCAAAAGATGATTTGAACCGTCTCGAATACGAAATTTTTGCCGATTTACGAGCAGAAGTAGGGGAAAAAGCGCAACAAATTCGGGATATTTCCAGGGCTGTTGCCGCGATCGATGTTTTAGCGGGATTGGCTGACCTTGCCGTTTATATGGACTATTGTCGTCCCGAAATGGTGGAAGGACGCTGTTTAAGCATTCGCGAAGGCAGACATCCGGTTGTAGAAAAAATGCTGCCCACAGGCTTTTTTGTGCCAAATTCCACAGAAATGGGGTATGAAAAACAGCGAGACACCCCCGATTTAATTATTCTCACGGGTCCTAATGCTAGCGGTAAAAGTTGTTATCTGCGACAAGTGGGGTTAATCCAGTTAATGGCACAGATTGGCAGTTTTGTGCCAGCGCGATCGGCAAAGTTAGGCATCAGCGATCGCGTGTTTACCCGCGTTGGTGCTGTCGATGATCTCGCCACCGGACAATCGACATTCATGGTCGAGATGAATGAAACGGCCAACATTCTCAACCATGCCACCCCTAACTCACTGATTCTCCTTGATGAAATTGGACGGGGTACCGCTACCTTTGACGGACTTTCCATTGCGTGGGCAGTTGCCGAACATCTGGCGACGGTAGTCCAAGCCCGTACTCTTTTTGCCACACATTACCACGAATTAAACGAACTCGCTTCGATTCTCTCCAATGTCGCGAACTATCAAGTAACCGTGAAAGAAATGGAACATGAGATTATTTTCCTCCATCAAGTGCAGCCGGGAGGTGCAGATCGCTCGTATGGCATTGAAGCCGGACGCTTAGCGGGACTTCCAGCGAGTGTCATTTCTCGCGCTCAGCAAGTGATGGGGCAAATTGAAAAACACAGCAAAATTGCTTTGGGCTTACGCAAAGGCATTGGGAAAGAGATGAATCAGTCAGAAGTCAGTATCGACCAACTAGATATTTTTGAGTAGTATAGCGCTACGCAATCAGCAACAGGCCTCGGCCGAAGCCAATTGCCGAGGTTCAACCAGCCAAGTGACTTCTTCAGCAAGCCCTAATCTAGGAATACGTTTGTTCTTTGCTTTCTGATTGGGCAAATTGCTGGTCATTAGAGTGGGGTAACGCTTGCGTTTGCTGATAGGTTTGCTTCCCTTGCACTTGCTGCATCAAACTCCCCATTTCTAAGGCATTGAGGGCATAATTCCAACCTAAATTACTCTTAATGCCTGCCCGTTCCAGGGCTTGTTGCATATTTTCTGCGGTAATAACGCCAAAAACAACCGGCACTCCCGTTTGGAAACTGGTTGCAGCAATCCCTTTCGCTGCTTCACTGGCAACATAATCAAAATGAGCCGTTTGTCCTCGAATCACTGCCCCTAAACAAATAATGGCATTATATTCTCCGGTTAATGCCATTTGCCGCGCCATCATCGGTAGTTCAAAACTGCCGGGAACCCAAACATAATCAACCTGGGTACCATGAGGGTTTGTATCAACACCATGCCGTTTCAAACAATCTTGACACCCTGCCAACAATTTTTCTGTTACCAGGTCATTAAAACGCCCAATTATAATTGCCAAACGTAGGGAGGAACTATTTGCAAAGGTACCTTCAAAAACTGCCATAATTGAGTTACTTGTGATTTGTTTTTCGTTATTGGTCATTCGTCGTTGGTCATTGGTCATTGGTTCATAACCATGCCCTTGACTGGCTTTCTAAGCAGCCCTTGTCCCACTCACTCCATTGCCATTATCGTAACTTGGTAGTTACTCTTTCTGACAACAACTCCCCACCCAGACTGAGCGAGGAGTTGCTGTGAATATAATCAAGAGAAGCATTAGATCGGTAACAAGAAAATTAAACCACGAAAAAGTTTAAAATTCCGACTGCTACAACCAGGATCACCCACGCGCCAGATCCAACAAAAATAAGATTTTTAGATTGTTCCCAATTTTGCGGGGAAGCATAGGCAACGGGTACGCCAATTACCATCACAAAAGACAGAAATACTAATGCACCCAGCGCGAGTTGAAATAAAATAGTCATTTTCTTAATTCTCCCAAGACAGCAATTTATTAAACCTAAATTAAAAACAGGGGACAAGTGTACTAATTATTTTACATTTTATCAGTCAAGTCCCCAGATTTGGATGGTGTGAGGGTTATCGCTCTTAAAATTTACCCCTATCCTCCCATCTAAAATTTAGTGTAATTGGATCATTTTCGGCTGTTCAAACAAATGAACGGTATCGACAAAGCGTGCTGTCATCGACTGACTCGACACAACTAAAGATTGCGTCCGCGCACCACCGTGGAAGAAACGGACCCCTTCCATTAACGTACCGGGGGTAATCCCACAAGCAGCGAATAGAACCGTTTCTCCCCGTGCTAAGTCTTCAGCATCGTAAACCGCATCGGGATCATTAATTCCCATTGATTTGAGACGTTCGAGGTTGCTTTCTTTGCTTTCGCCAATTAAGCCCGTTTTGACGATATCTGGATCATAAATCAGTTGTCCTTGGAAATGACCGCCTAAGCAACGCATGGCAGCAGCAGAAATCACCCCTTCCGGTGCAGCGCCAATTCCCATCAAGGCATGAATGTTGGTCCCGACAAAAGCACAAGAGAGGGCTGCGGAAACGTCGCCATCCCCAATCAGACGGACTCTGGCACCTGCTTCCCGAATCTCTTTAATTAAACTTTCGTGGCGAGAGCGATCCATCACGACGACTACAAGTTCTTCCACAGATCGGTCAAGGCATTCTCCAATGATTTTGAGGTTTTCCGTTGCTGATTTGCGAATATCCACATGACCGCGTGCTGCTGGCGGGGCAGCGAGTTTTTTCATATAAAAGTCAGGGGCAGCAAACAGTCCGCCTTTTTCGGAAATGGCTAAAACCGCCATTGAGCCATTTTGACCTTTGGCGACAAGATTGGTTCCTTCGCAAGGGTCAACGGCAATATCAATTTCAATTAATTCATCAGGGTTACAGAAGTTTTTGGCATCGGGGCGCGTACAAATCCCCACTTCTTCACCAATGTAGAGCATGGGGGCGTCATCTCTTTCCCCTTCACCAATGACAATGCGACCCCGCATATTAATTTCGTTCATGCGTTCGCGCATGGCTTCAACAGCGAGATGATCTGCTTCATCTTTCAGTCCTTTCCCCATTAAACGGGATGAAGCGATCGCGGCTTGCTCGACCACTTCAATAATTTCTAAACCGAGTGTTTTTTCTAACAATGTTTTTCTCCCGTGCGTGCTAAAGCTGCGGTCTTGGTTCCTTCGTTTTTGAGTCTATCAGAAGTGGGGATCGCCGAAAAGTCTTAGTTCCCTTGCACCACTTGCTTAAATGTAGTCAGGCTCTCTAACCCGATTAATCCCCGTCGATAGCCTTTTTGATTGGACATCCCTAGAAAAATACTATCGCCATTAGCCGCATAGCGGAAGAAGCGCGGGGAGGCATTGATATAAACGAGGGCGCTATCAATGGTTTGGGCGAATTGACGGGTTTCCTGATACGATTGGCTAATGATACAGTCAGCGTGACCACTACTATGGCGGTTAATCCAGGTGATTGCCTGACTAACATTGTCCACCCAACGAAAGGCAACGATTTTGTCAATATAACTTTCTGACCACTCCTGTTCTTGCACTGGCGTCAAATATTGACCGTATTCTTCCAGTAGACTGGCTTCTCCTCGCAGGATAAATCCTTTTTCTTGCAAGCCATGAAAGAGATTAATCAAAATCGAGGCTTTGATGTTGCGATTAATTAAAACCTTTTCAATGGCATTAACTGGATCCGGTTCGCTAGCGTGACTATCGATAATAATGTCTTTCACTTTCTCGGCACTGCCACTGCTTGACCAATACAGATAACAATTGCCAATGGCAGTCCGTAAAATCGGGACATTAGCCGTTCTTGCTGTTTGTTGGACTAAGCTGGGGCGACCATAAGGAATAACTAACTTGGTATAGGGTTCTTGCTGTACTAACTCTTGTATGGAACAGCCTTGATCGGAGGGGAGGAGTTGAATCGTGTGAGGGGGAAGTTCTGTATCTTCTAAGGCTTGGTTGAGCGCATTTACAATTGCTTCGTTGGAATGACTGGCTTCGCTTCCCCCGCGTAAGACTAGGCTATTGCCCGTTTTGACACATAATCCCGCTGCGATCGCGCTGAGTTCGGGAAAGGCTTCATAAATCAGGGTAATCACACCCAAGGGCATGCGTTGGCAATAGGTTTGTGCCGGATCAAGGGGATAAGGGGCGTGGCTGACTTTTTGAATCGGATCCGCGATCGTCCCCAACCGCTCTAAAATTTTAATCGCGGTTTCGAGTCGTTGAGGAGTTAACTTGAGCCATTCCAAAATTAATGTCGGAATTGCCATTTCCCGACAAGTTTCTAAATCGAGAGTATTGGCTTCTAAAATTTCGTCAAAGGTTTCTTGCAGGGCGTGTGCCATCGCTTCTACTGCTTGGGAACGTTGGCTGCCTTGGGTGGTTGCAAGCTGTTCACTGGCTTGATGAGACTGTTTCACAACTATCTCAATCAAGTTGGAATTGCGATCATTATCGTCAGGTTTCATGCTCATCCCTAAGAACGCCAGTGGGTTAACCACACCATGAAGGCGGGTAATAATGCTAATAATAAAGCCAGTAATGCCCAAAAGAAAATCGTTACTTCAAAAGAAGACTGTAACGTTAAAGGCAACCATACAAGTAACAGGACAACAATGAGTCCTAAAGCAATGGGCAAATAAATCTCTCCAATCCGAGAATGAACCGCAAACCACCGTTGCCCATTCCAGCGCCAAGCGCGTTTATAAGGATAAGCACCGGAAAGTTGTTCTAATTCCTGATTGTTATCTTGAACGACAAAAATTTGTTGGCAGCGATCGCAGCCAAATGCTTCGGTTAGCATAATCGGCTTCAAATGTCCGGCTCGCCGACAAGGACAAGGGTATTCCGAGTCTAAGTCAATCTTTAAACCTTTGGAGACTGGCACGGCACTTTCTAGCTTACAATCTTGGGGTGGATTGCTGTCTCATTTTATCTTAGGAGTAAGGGGGGGTGAATTGCCACATCTGTTGGGGAAAGGTTACAAGATGTTTATTGATTGCACCTATTGCTTGAAGGAAAAGTTCAACAACAAAACAGACTTGATGAACCGCTGAATTGTCTTTGAAATAAACTCGCTGTCATGTCTGTGGAGCAAATATAATCTTGATTTGAACATATTTATTATTTTCTCAAGCCTTAAAGAGGGGAATTTACGGCTCATTGCAAACCTTTAGAGTAATCCAAGAAAATGATCATCCAGTAGCTATAGGCTGCTTAGGGAAATTTCAAGACATTATGGATGGTTTATTTGTTGCAGCACTCTTATTGCATTGATAAAACACCCTTTTTATTGTGAAAGACCCTCTTTCGCCGGGAAACATTAGATGACAGATTAGTTTTAGGGACTAGGGAGTGCAAAGTTCTTGACCCAGCCGCTGTTCACAAAATGCCTTTTCTGAAGCGGTTAAGTCTTCCGCTTCAATATCCCGACGCATTACCATGCCATTATGACCGGCTAGAAACCGCGGTAGTTGTTCGTATCCAATTAAATCTAGGGTTTCGAGGTTATAGGTGGCATAGGTCGTTTTTTCCAGAGAATCAAAGTCAATATCAACTACGGTAATTGTTTTTTGCGGAGAAAGATCACTATCAATCAATTGACGAGGTCCCGCCCCAATAATTCCAGTGTGTAATAACTGTAAGTCTCCCCGATGTCCCGGATAATAAGCATGATGATGTCCACTGATGTAAGTATGCACATCATATCTTTCTAGCATTGCTCTGAGATCGTCAGCATTTTGCATCACCTCTCCTGGACGATTGCGTCCTTGCGCCACGCCGTATAAGGGGAGATGTCCCAATAAAATTCGCATTTTTGCTTGTTGCGCTTCGGGACTGGCTAAGGCTTGTTCTACCCAAGCCAGCTTTTCTGGGGGAATGGAACTGGAAGACCCATCCCAAGTCAGGAAAAAGATATCATTGTGTTTAAACGTGTAATAAAAGGGAAAATCAGCGCGATCAATCAATTCTAAACCCGGATCATGGTCGGGATGATTCCAGTATTGAGAAGCTAAGTCTCGTTCTTGCTGAAACCGAAAATTGCCATTCTGATCCCTTGCACTCGACCCATCATGATTGCCAATGGTAAAGCCAAGGGGAAAATTTTGCTCTCGTAACGGACGGGCGACATGGTCATCAAAAGCATTCCACATCGCTTGAATTTGGGATGATGTTAAATCAGACTTTTGCCCAGCAACCATATCCCCGCCACACAGTACCAGATCCGGATGCCAATAGGGAATCAGCCCGATCCCTTGATCGACACTGGGAGGATAATCGGTTGCACCATAAACTGTATTCAAGTCACTAATCACAACCAATC
Source organism: Cyanobacteria bacterium GSL.Bin1 (assembly GCA_009909085.1). Classification (NCBI taxonomy): domain Bacteria; kingdom Bacillati; phylum Cyanobacteriota; species Cyanobacteria bacterium GSL.Bin1. Next base: position 11,624 of record JAAANX010000098.1, read on the forward strand.
GCACATCATGACGCGGTGGATTATAAAGATTGCCGGCTGCTTTAACAATTTGAGCCGTTTTTGGTGGAAGGTCAGCTGTTTTTTGCCCATCGACTCTTTCTGCACTGGCAGTCACAGTAACCAAAATTGTGGCGATTAGGAGAACGAAAAAACGAACCGGAGACATAATTAACGAATACTCCCAAGAAAGACAGCTTTAATATCTCACACCTCTTTCTGAGACACAAGATCAAGACAGAGAGAGAGTGCTAATCGATATGCTGAATGCTATGCTTAGCCTGTTCAGTGAAATGGTGCAAAAATTACAATGGCTGATACAGTTTTTCCCTCACGATGGTCTCCTCAACATCCTGATCAAATTCAGCTTTACTCTCTGGCAACCCCCAATGGTCAAAAAGTAGGCGTGATATTAGAAGAACTGGGTCTCCCTTACGAAGCCCATAAGATTGATATTGGCGCTGGCGATCAGTTTGATGAAGAGTACAAAAAGATTAATCCTAACTCTAAAATTCCTTCTCTAATTGACCCCAATGGACCAGAAGGAAAACCAATTACACTGATGGAATCGGGCGCAATCCTTTTATATTTGGCGAGAAAAACCGGTAAGTTTCTCCCTGATGATCCCCTTTTAGAATGGGAAACCATACAATGGCTATTTTTCCAAATGGCAAGTGTTGGACCAATGTTTGGACAGTTTGGTCACTTCTATAAATTTGCTCGCGATAAAACCACTGATGACTATGGCGTTAAGCGTTATGCCAATGAAACCAAACGTCTTTTAGGTGTTCTTAATACCCGTTTGGAAGGTCGCCAATATCTCGTGGGAGAACAATATACCATTGCCGATATAGCAACGCTTCCTTGGATCAATGCTTTAGATTTTTATCAGGGAAAAGACGATCTCGAATATCATACTTTTACGAATATTCAGCCCTGGGTTGACCGCTGCATGGAACGTCCAGCGGTACAAAGAGGCATTAAAGTTTGTGGTTTTGATTCTTAGATCTAACCAATACTTTAGACACTAGCATCTTCATAAAGTGCTGCAAATGTGGCTTGAAAGTTAATGCTGGCAAAATGAAAGGTGTTTTGGTTTGGGGTATAAAACTGAAATATCCACAATTGTTGTTCTGTGCGACGGTAACACTCCACCCGTTGCTGTTTAGTGCTGACTAAAACATATTCTTCTAGAGTGGGGAGGGTTTGATAATCAATGAATTTATCCCCTCTGTCGAAGGCTTCAGTAGAATCAGAGAGAACTTCAACAACTAGCTTAGGATAGGATTTATAAGTGGTCGTTTCTGCATCTTGGGGGTCACAAGTAACCATAAGGTCAGGATAGTAAAAACAGTTGCATTCTTCCAACCTTGCTTTAACATCCGAAAAGTAAACGCGACAGTCTGATCCCCGTATGTGAGTGCGAATCAGAGTGTAAAGGTTTCCCACAATCAGGTTATGGCTGTCCGTTGTCCCCGCCATAGCATAGGCTTTCCCGTTACAATATTCGTGTTTGATCGGGCTAGCCCTTTCCAGTTCAAGGTATTGGTCAGGAGTAAGGTAAGTGAAATGTGGGGTGGCGATCATGGGCTATGTCTTCTGATTGGGTGACGTTGACTGAAGAGTAGTGCTGCGATCGCTGCCGTATTCTCTTTAGAATTAATCATTTACTGTTAACTATTGTAGTTTAAATTTTAGAAAAATAGCGTAACTTACAAATTTTCAATAATGATGTCTTTTAATTATCCCAAAACTCCACAAGTTGAACAAACTGATTATTATCATGGTATTGCTGTTCAAGATCCTTATCGTTGGTTAGAAGATCCAGATTCGGAAGAAACAAAAGCTTGGATCGAAGCACAAAATCAAGTGACTTTTAGCTTTTTAGAACAAATTTCAGAACGAGAAACCATTAAAGAACGCTTGACGAAGTTATGGGATTATGAAAAATATGGAATTCCCATTAAAAAAGGAGAACGTTATTTTTATTTCAAAAATGATGGCTTACAAAATCAAAGTGTTCTCTACACGCTCAATGAATTAGAAGAGGAACCAAGAGTTCTCCTTGATCCCAATCAATTTTCTGAAGATGGAACGATCGCGCTCTCTGGAATAGCCATTAGCGAGAATGGACAATTTCTAGCCTATGGTATTTCTAAATCGGGATCAGACTGGCAAGAATGGCAAGTGCGAAATGTAGAAACCGGAGATGATTTTTCCGATCATTTAGAGTGGATTAAATTTTCTGGGGCAACTTGGACAAAAGACAACGAAGGCTTTTTCTATAGTCGCTACGATGCCCCCCCAGAAGGCAAACAATTAGAAGAAGCAAATTATTACCAGAAGCTCTATTATCATCGCCTCGGCACTGAACAAAGCGAAGATATTTTAATCTATGAACGTCCCAATCAAAAAGAATGGATGTTTGATGCCGATGTTACAGAAGATGGCAAATATTTGATTATTTCCGTTAGCCAAGGCACAGATCCCAAAAACTTGGTCTTTTATCAAGACTTACAAGATCCACAAGGGGAAGTGAAAGAACTGATTTCTGGTTTTGTTGCGAGTTTTAGCTTTATTGAATATGAAAGTTCACTCTTTTGGTTTCGCACGGATGATCAAGCGCCAAAAGGACGGTTGATTGGCATTGATATTAATCAGCCAGACCCAGAAAAATGGCAAGAAATTATTCCAGAAACGGAAAATACATTAGAAGGAGTTAGTGTTTTAAATTATCAATTTATTGTCGATTACTTACAAAACGCGCGATCGCGCTTACAAATTCATGCCCTCGATGGCACGTACATTCAAGACATTGAATTGCCCGGTATTGGTTCTGTGGGGGGATTTAACGGGAAACGGGATGATACGGAAACCTTTTATGCTTACACCAGTTTCACCACGCCCACAACGATCTATCGCTACAACCTAGAAACGGGAGAAAGTACTCTTTTCCGTCAACCGACTGTTAGTTTTAACCCCGATAACTACGAAACCCGCCAAGTCTTTTATCGCAGCAAGGATGGGACACAAGTTCCCATGTTTATTACCCATAAAAAAGGCTTATTATTGGATGGGAATAATCCAACGGTGCTTTACGGCTACGGTGGTTTTAATATTGCCTTGACCCCAAGCTTTTCTGTGAGTCGTTTAGTATGGATGGAAATGGGCGGTGTTTATGCGGTTCCCAATTTGCGCGGCGGCGGAGAATATGGAGAAGCATGGCATCAAGCGGGAACCAAACTGGATAAACAAAATGTCTTTGATGACTTTATTGCTGCTGCCGAATGGTTAATTGAGCATCGCTATACGTCTCCTCAAAAATTAGCCATTTCTGGCGGAAGTAATGGCGGCTTACTGGTTGGGGCTTGTATGACCCAACGTCCTGATCTCTTTGGGGCAGCTTTACCCGCAGTTGGGGTGATGGATATGCTCCGCTTCCACAAATTTACCATTGGCTGGGCCTGGTGTTCTGATTATGGTTCCCCGGATCATCAAGAAGAATTTGAGGCTCTCTATGACTATTCTCCCCTGCATAATCTCAAATCAGGAACGGTTTATCCCTCGACTTTAATTACCACTGCCGATCATGACGATCGCGTTGTTCCCGCCCATAGCTTTAAATTCGCTGCCGCGTTACAAGCTGCCCACGCTGGGGATAATCCGGTTCTCATTCGCATTGAAACCAAAGCGGGACATGGGGCGGGAAAACCCACGAGCAAACGCATTGAAGAAGTGAGCGATCAACTGGGCTTTTTAACGGCTGTTTTATAGGAATCGCCGTAAAACCAACGTGCTTTAGCCGTTGGATCTAAGGCCCGGAGCAAAGCGTGAGGATGAGTCGAAGACGAACAAACTTTTAACGTGCTAAGATAAGTTTAGTCACCCACTAGAGCATAAATGTTGGTTTTAGAGTACAAAATTAGAGCCAAGCAAAAGCAGTTGTCTGCCATAGATGAGGCGATCCGTACCATGCAATTTGTGCGGAACAAGTGCCTTCGCTATTGGG
>JAAANX010000099.1 GCA_009909085.1 Cyanobacteria bacterium GSL.Bin1
CCGTGAAAGCAGCCCAGTCCATTAACTATGTCGGTGCAGGAACAGTAGAATTTCTCTTGGATGCTCATGGTCACTTCTACTTCATGGAAATGAATACCCGCATTCAAGTGGAACATCCGGTAACAGAGATGGTAACTGGTTTGGACTTAATTGCTGAGCAAATTCGCATCGCGCAAGGGGAAAAGCTCAGTCTTCGACAAAAGGATGTGGAAATTCGGGGACACGCCATTGAATGTCGGATTAACGCCGAAGATCCGGATCATGATTTCCGCCCGCAACCGGGACGGATTAGCGGCTATCTCCCTCCTGGCGGACCGGGTGTTAGGATGGACTCCCATGTTTATACAGATTATGAAATTCCCCCTTATTACGATTCTCTGATTGGGAAATTAATTGTTTGGGCACCGACGCGGGAAGCAGCGATTAAGCGCATGAAACGAGCCTTGAGAGAGTGTGCCATTACCGGTGTTAAAACGACTATTAGTTTTCATCAGAAGATTTTAGAAACACCCGCTTTTCTAGAAGGGGATGTTTATACCAACTTTATTCAGCAGCATTTGATTAAGCATTGAAACTTATTGTTCCATTCTCTAATAATGACTGAAACGAAACCCGCCTTTTCTCCTGATCAGCAAGCAACTTACCGCATTTTAGATGCCAACTTGGATCGCGCTCGCGAAGGCATCCGGATTATTGAAGAATGGTGCCGTTTTGCTTTAGACAATCCTACCTTGGCACAAACTTGTAAAGCAATGCGTCAAACTTTGGCCAAGTGGCATACCGAAGCAATCCGTTCGGCTCGCAATACGCCGGATGACTGTGGAACAACGCTCACCCATCCCCAAGAAGAAAGGCGAGACAGCGCGCAACAAGTCCTACATATTAACCTTGCACGAACCCAAGAAGCCTTGCGCGTGTTGGAAGAATACGGCAAACTCTATCATCTAGAAATGGGCAGTCATTGCAAACAACTGCGTTACCAAATCTATACCCTCGAAAGTCATCTGTTTGCTCAATCTCCCCACGGGAAACTTAAAGCAGCCCAACTCTACCTCGTCACTTCGCCAACCCCCAATCTCGTGACGATTGTGGAAGCAGCTCTGAAAGGGGGGTTGCCTTTGGTGCAATACCGCAATAAAGAGGCTGATGATAGTGTGCAAATTAATGAAGGGAAAAAACTCTGCGAGCTTTGTCATCAATATGGGGCACTCTTTTTAATGAACGATCGCGCTGATTTAGCCCTTGCGGTTGGCGCAGATGGCGTTCATCTCGGACAACAAGATCTCCCCATTGCCGTTGCTCGTCAAATTATGGGACCGAATAAAATTATTGGCCGTTCCACAACGAATCCGCTTGAGATGGCGAGCGCGATCGCGCAAGGAGCCGATTATGTGGGGGTAGGACCGGTTTACAAAACACCAACTAAACCGGGTAAAGCCCCTGCTGGCTTGGATTATGTGCGCTATGCTGCCAAGCATTGTCCTCTCCCTTGGTTTGCCATTGGGGGCATCAATACTGATAACATTCAAAGCGTTATCCAAGCCCAAGCGCACGGGGTTGCTGTCGTTCGTGCCCTGATGTCAGCAACGGATCCCGAAAAAACCACAGAAAATCTTTTGTTATCGTTTAAAGATTCCCCTCACCATGCCTAACGACACCATTACCCTCACCGTCAACGGCGATCCGGTTACTTGTGCCTCACAAATGCCAGTGATTGAAGTGATTACCCAATTGAACTATAATCCTCGTCTGGTTGCTGTGGAATATAACGGAGAAATTTTGCACCGTCAGCACTGGTCAGAAACTGTCGTTGAGGACGGAGACAAATTGGAAATTGTAACCATTGTCGGTGGTGGTTCTTGCCAAAATTGAGCATGATCGAAAGTAGATGATAAATAATCAATGAATCGAAGCAGAATTATGTTCCAGAACATTTCGTGGAAACGTTTCCTCAAATCGTTTTTTCTTGTTGCCCTAGCGTTCATCTTTGTTTTTAGTGATGTCAGTGGTGCTTTAGCGGCTCGTAGTGGCGGGCGAATTGGTGGCGGCGGTTTTCGCGCCCCGAGTCGCAGTGCGCCTGCGCCAAGAGGCGGGAGTCGTCCTGGTGGCGGTATTGGCTTTCCGTTCCTGTTGCCGTTCTTTGGCTTCGGCGGTTTTGGCAGTATTTTCACCATTCTCATTTTCTTTGCCATTGCCAACTTCTTAGTTAGAAGCTTCCAGAATGCGGGTTTTGGCGGTGGCGATGGCACGGCAACTGCTAATCCGAAAGTGACGGTCTCAAAAGTACAAGTGGGATTATTATCCGATGCCAAAGACTTGCAAAAAGAGTTAAATGACCTGGCGCAACGGGCTGATACAGGTACTGCTGCCGGTCGGGCCATGGTTTTACAAGAAGCCACCCTTTCTCTATTGCGTCATCCCGAATATTGGGTCTATGGAAAAACGGAAGCAAATGTGTCCCAGATGGACGCAGCAGAATCGCAGTTCAACCGCTTTGCCCTTTCCGAACGCAGTAAGTATAGTGAAGAAACCCTCTCGAATGTGGAAGGAATGTCGAGACAAGAGCAAAGTGAGGGCAGTTCTAGTGAAACCCCAGCAGAATATATGGTCGTTACGATCCTTGCTGGTGTCCAAGGAAAACTCGATCTGCCTAACACCAACAGTGCAGATGATATTCGTCAGGCCTTGCGCCAATTAGGGAGCACCGGCAGTGAAAATCTCTTAGCCGTCGAAGTCATTTGGACGCCCCAAGCAGAAGAGGATACCCTCTCCAATGATGACCTCTTAGCTGCCTATCCGGACTTAAAACGTCTATAACTCCCATGGCAAGTCCCCTTCCTTCCCCACCTTCGAGGAAATATCGCAAGCGCGGTAAAGGTAAGGGCAACTTATCGGCAAGAAGTCGTCAGCGTCAATCTCGTACCGTAGGACGACAATTCCGTCCTGCGGTCTTGTTACTGGCAATCACTGCCTTATTATTAGGGGGAATTGGTTCCCGTTTAGCTTATTTACAACTGGTCCAAGGAGAACGGAATCGCCAACTTGCGGAAAATAACCGGATTCGCCTTTTACCCAAGCCGCCAGTTCGAGGGAATATTTTAGATCGGAACGGAAAAATTTTGGCGGATAGTCGTCTCTCCTACTCAGTTTTTATTTGGCCCCTTGCCAAGGCAGAACCGAACTGGGACGACACGGTCAAGCGGTTGGCAGAAATTTTAGAACTATCAGCCCCAGAAATTAACCGTCGGGTGGAACAAGTGCCAGAGAATTCCCCTTCTTTGGTTCGCATTGCCAGAGGGTTAACCCCAGAACAAGTAACGGCAATTGAGGAGTATAACTACAAGCTAATTGGGGTCGAACTCGATATTGAACCGGTACGTGACTACCCCAATGGCGAAGTGGCAGCCCATATTTTAGGGTATACCGGCGAGATTACTGGAGAAGAATTAGCGCAAGATGAAACGGGGGAATATCGCCTGGGGGACGTTATTGGGCGTATGGGTGCAGAAGCCGCCTTTGAAAAGCAGTTGCGAGGCGAATGGGGGGGTCAGCAAGTGGAAGTTAATGGGGCTGGGCGTATCCTTCGCATTTTAGGGGAAAAAAGGGCAAAATCTGGCGGGAATGTGACGCTCACTCTCGATTTAGAATTACAAAAAGCAGCAGAAGCAGCGCTTGGGGATAGAATTGGCGCGATCGTGGCGTTAGATCCCAATACGGGTGGTGTTTTGGCGATGGCAAGCCGTCCTACCTTTAACCCCAATATTTTCTCTAGTCGCATTACACCGGAAACTTGGCAAAAATTGCAAGCCAAAGATAATCCCTTTGTCAATCGCGCGTTACGCGGGTTTCCGCCGGCGTCTACTTTCAAAATTGTTACCGCAACCGCAGGGATGGAATCCGGAAAATATCCACCGAACACCGTTTTAAATACCTATGCCTACTTAAACGTAGCTGGCGTTCGCTTTGGAGAATGGAATCGAGCCGGCTTTGGTCCAATGGGTTATGTGCAAGCCATGGCTTGGAGTAGTAATACCTTTTTTGGACAAATCGGTCGCGGTGTTGGGGGAGAAGTTTTAATTGATTGGGCGAGACGCTATGGGTTTGGCACAGAAACGACGCTAGAACTCCCAGCAGAAACCTCAGGCTTGATTGCAGATGCCGCCTGGAAACAAGAACGATTTGATTGGGGGTGGTCAGCGGGAGATACGGTGAATATGTCCATTGGACAAGGCTTTACCCTCGCAACGCCTCTACAAGTGGCGGTAATGTTTGCTGTTCCTGCGAATGGGGGCTATCAGGTCAAGCCTCACCTCCTGAAAACAGAAGGAAATAATGAGCAATGGCAAGTTTCCATGAATCTCGAACCTAGTACTGTTAAAATCTTACGTCAAGGTTTAAGAGCCGTGGTCGCCAGTGGAACTGGAACTGCCCTGAGAGTTCCTAATTTACCTCCTGCTGCAGGTAAAAGTGGCACAGCAGAAGCTCCTCCCGGTAAATCTCATGCTTGGTTTGGTGCGTTTGCCCCTCATGATAATCCTGAAATTGTCGTCGTTGCGTTTGCGGAACATTCCGGTGGCGGTGGTGGTTCGGTTGCTGCACCGATGGTGCGACAAGTGCTGGAAACGTATTTTAACCGGGATTAGAAAGAGAAAAAACCGTTCGTATAGATTATTATAACTTCCTTACTACTTTGGATAGATTTTGTCAAAGGTTACGCAAGGAAAAGTTGCAAAATGTAAAAAAATTGTTACATTGTAAACAACAGCTATTTAAGAGGCATTAGAATTATGGTTTCTGGATTATTTCCTCAACCCGCTTCATTTAAAGAGAAATCTCGCGTTTATGATCTCAAAAGTCGTCTCGATTGGGGCGAACCTGCTTTAACAATTATTGATGTACGTGACCGTGCTTCATTTAACGAAGCTCATATCATGGGTGCAATTTCTTTCCCCAGTGAAGAGTTAGTGGCTCGTACGGAAGCCAGTTTAGAGCGCGATCGCGACATCTACATCTATTCTGACACTGACGAAGAAACAGCAGATGCTGCAGCAGTGCTCAGAGAAGCCGGTTTTGAACGTGTTGCTGAATTAACCGGTGGTTTGGGCGCGTGGAAAGCAGCAGAATATCCTGTAGAAGCTACTTCCACCGCTGCCTAAGTTTTCTGATATCACCTATTCATCTCTCTCTCTAGACTAGAATAACACTGTTTCCCGCCTGACCAGGTGGGTTTTTTTGTGGTTATTACTGAGAGCAGTGTAGCACGGTGACATTATACAATTGACGTTACAAATAAAATCATTGTTACTTCTGTTGTTTGTCCGACAGAAACGAACCAATTATCAATGGACGTTGTTTCTAATTTTATTGTCAGTAGTTTTGTTTTTGTATTGGGAGCTGCAATTGGTAGTTTCTTAAATGTCGTTATTTATCGCATTCCTGCCCATTTATCATTACTATATCCGCCATCACGTTGTCCGGTTTGTAAACATAAATTAGGTAAAACGGAAAATGTTCCGATTGTGGGTTGGCTCTGGTTACGTGGCAAATGTCGCCACTGTCAAACGTCAATTTCTGCTCGTTATCCCATTATTGAAACGGTCACTGCTCTGTTGTTTGTTATCGTTTATCTTCAGTTTGGATTTAGCCTTGCTACGCTGGCCTACTGGGTACTTTTAAGTTGGCTTTTAGCCTTATCCCTGATTGATTTTGATACAATGACCTTGCCGAATCCGCTGACTCAATCGGGACTCCTGGTTGGCTTAGGCTATCAAGCCGTAAGCGGTTGGAAGGGCGAGAGTTTAAACACTACCGTTTCGGAACAGTTGATGCTGGGAATTGTGGGTGCGGTCTTAGGAATTTGGCTGTTTGATATTATCACTTTTGTTGCTTCCGGCATTCTGGGAGAAACAGCAATGGGGGGAGGAGATGCGAAACTCGCGGCAATGATGGGGGCTTGGCTAGGTTGGAAACTGTTGTTAGTGAGCTGTTTTCTGGCTTGTGTTGTCGGTGCCGTGGTTGGCGGTAGCGCGATCGCGCTTGGGATTCTTAGTCGGCGGCAGCCGATGCCATTTGGTCCATTTTTAGCGTTAGGCGGCGCGATCGCAATTTTTTATGGGGAAAGGCTGATTGCTACTTATGTGACTGTCTTCTTTCCGACTTTTTAGTCGATTACCCTTGCTGATAGCAACTATGCCCAGCCAGCGCGATCCATAATTTTAACCGCTAAAGGATTATTGCTTCCCAGTTGAGAGACATTCACTTGATCTTCCTTGAAATCGCCAAAGCGAGCAATGACAGGATCTAGCGGAACATTGGGCACTACAGGATACTCACTATTACTTTGAGCAAAAATAGCTTGCGCCGGCGGGCTAACTAAATATTCTAAGAAACGGATTGCTCCCTCACGATTCGGTGCTGTATTAATCACGCCACCCCCGCTAACATTAACATGAGTGCCGCGTCCTTCTTGGTTCGGGAACAAAACACCAATCCTGTCAAAAATTTCCGGATTACCAGCAGAACGACCGGGTGCAAAGCGAGCAAAGTAATACGTATTCGCCACTGCCAGATCAGCAATCCCAGAAGCAGCCGCTTTAATTTGATCCATATCACCACCACGAGGCGGACGTGCCATATTTTCAACAATTCCTCTGCACCATTCTTCTGTTGCTTCTTCGCCTAAGTTAGCAATGAGAGAAGCGACTAGAGACTGATTATAGACATTGTTAGAAGAGCGAATCGCAATGCGATCGCGCCATTTAGAAGACGCTAAATCTTCATAGGTTGATAATTCCGAGGGATCCACCTGAGTGTTGTTATATAAAATAACCCGCGCCCGTTTCGTCAAGCTAAACCACAAACCATCGGGATGACGGAGATTTTCGGGAATACTCCCCTCCAAAACTGGAGAAGACACCGGGGCAAAAATACCCGCTTCTTCTGCGCGCCACAAACGAGCAGCATCCACTGTAATTAACAAATCAGCCGGACTATTACGTCCTTCACTTTGAATTCGAGAAATCAGTTCATCGGCATTTCCTTCCAATAGATTCACTCGAATCCCAGTTTGATCCGTGAAATTTTGATAGAGAAGTTCATCCGTATCGTAGTGACGTGAGGAGTAAAGATTAATCTCTCCATTTTGAGCATAGCTTGGTTTCGTTTGAGCCAGCTGGCTGACTGTAGCAGCAGCAGTTGCAGTTCCCGCACCAATAAAAAATCGTCTCGTAAATTTCATCGATTAAGTATCTACTGATAAACATCAACTGAAAAATTATTGCATCTAATGACGGAATCCACAAGTAGACCGGTGCCAGAGGGAAATAAGCAAGGAGTCAGAACAATTAGAGGCAAAAATTATCCTTTTTCCTTGAACCTTATAAGCTTCTGTTATATCCAGACTTGAGCAGGAAAAATCAGGCTGATCGCAAAAGGATGAGTGTCGGACAATGTTGCGAGGGTCAAAGTTGATCCCTTAAACTTAAAAGGCAATTTTTATAATTGATAATCTTTCTTATTCAGTTATGATTCTCTGTATAGATCATGTTTTAACCTCAGAAGAGTTACACGCTATTCACTCCTCCCTCAAGAACGCCGAATTTGTAGACGGTAAGCTCACCGCAGGCTGGCACGCCAAACAAGTCAAAGAAAACCAGCAACTATCAACGAAGGATAAAGTTGCCAAATCCGTGAAAGAAACCGTGACCAAAGGGCTTTATCGGAGTCAGTTATTTCGGATGGCAGTCAAGCCCAAAAATATTCGTTCGCCCCTAATTAGTCGCTACGAAACGGGAATGTCTTATGGTACTCATGTTGATAATGCTTTAATGGGTCAGGGTAGCGATTTAATGCGGTCTGATGTGTCTTTTACCCTGTTTCTCAATTCTCCAGAAGAATACGAAGGGGGAGAATTGGTCATGGAAACGACACAGGGAGAACAGTCCTTTAAACTCGATGCAGGCGCAATGATTACCTATCCTTCTACAACCTTACATCGGGTCGAACCGGTAACGAAGGGAGTCCGTTTAGTGGCGGTCAGTTGGGTGCAAAGTTTGATTCGTGACCCAAATGAACGTGAGATTTTGTTTGATTTAGAAACAACCCGTCAAGCCATTTTTTCTAAATATGGTAAAACCAAGGAATTTGATTTAATTGCGAAAAGTTGCGCCAATTTATTACGAAAATGGACAGAATTTTAGAATTTGAGAAGGTTTAAAAAAAGATGACTCCAGATGCTTTATCTAAAAAGCGGTGCTTTCCTGTTTTCAGCTAGTACAATTAACTGAGTTTTCTGAATGAAAACACTCTGTTTAAGCCCTGAAAAACTAATGTCTCGCGTTAAATGACTTTTTTTTACCCTTTGGGAGATATATTATAACAACTTCTTTTCAGTAGTAACCATCATTTTTTAGGGATGTATTTTCTCCTTAGAACGTCTTTCATAAGAGGGAGGGAAAAGGCATTAAGTTTCATTAAATTGGAATTAATCGCGAAGCAAGATCAGTGAAAAATTAAGAGTCAATTATGAATAGTTACACTTTGGCAGCAACGCCAGAATTGCTGAGCGTCGAGCAGTTTAACTTAGTTTACAACGCATTTTCTCTAACCATCGCAGCGATGCTAGCTGCTGCTCTATTTTTCTTTAATAGTAAGCAGTTGGTTGGCACTCGCTATCGAGTCGCTGTCATTATTTCGGGTCTCATTGTCAGCATTGCAGCTTATCACTATTTCCGTATTTTCAATAGCTGGGAAGCTGCTTATGTCCTCGAAGATGGCAACTATGTCGCCAGTGGGCAAGTGTTTAATGATGCCTATCGGTATGTGGACTGGCTGTTAACTGTTCCTTTACTGTTGATTGAAGCAGTAGCGGTTCTCGGTTTACCTAAGCAAACCTCACGCCCTCTGTTTATTAAGTTAGCCGTGGCGGCTGTGTTAATGATTGCCACCGGCTATCCGGGTGAAGTCGCTGAAACCATTCAAGGACGCGCCATTTGGGGAGCAGTCAGTACCGTTCCTTTTGCTTACATCCTGTTTGTCCTGTGGTTTGAACTCAAAGATGCAATTCAGCGCCAACCGGAACAAGTACAAACCCTGATTTCAGGAATGCGTTGGTTAATTCTTGCCTCATGGGGCGTTTATCCCATTGCTTACCTACTCCCAGAAATCGGGATTACAGGACCAGTGGCGACAGTGAGCGTCCAAATGGGTTATACCGTTGCCGACTTACTCGCTAAACCCGTATTCGGCTTACTCGCGTTCTCCATTGCTCGTATTAAGTCACAAGCTGATGCTGCAGCAGAAGATGGGAATGGGTCAGGATATGATAGCCCAACCCAAAAACCCGTGGCAGGCACAAAAGCTACTGCCTAACCATTACCTTCTTTAGTTAAGTCAAGAGACAAGGGGATTAAATCCTCTTGTCTTTTTTGATTTTAATTGATCAATAGCGCGATCGCTGCCCAAAAATATCTAATTATTACTATTTCCTAAAAATTCCGCAACGGTGTGATTAAAGGTTTCGGGTTCTCCTAAAAACGCCCAATGATTGCCTGGAATAGACGCAATTTCTAACTGCTTTAAATACTTATGATAAGGCTTCAGTTGCCATTCCATACGATTGAGTCCCTTTTCTGGAAGAATGAGGAGTGTGGGAATATTTAAAGGATGGGTTAAGCTATCGACGCGCATCACTTCCTTAAAAATGCCATTACGGGCAGGAATTGTAAACTTACTGCCCCAACAACCCTCTGATTTTTGTTCTAGATTTGCTGCAAAAACCGCTTGTTGCAGATCATTCCACGGCTGATATTTGCCCAAGTTACGCGCTTGGGTTTCCGCTTCTTCATAACTGGTAAAAGGTCCCATTCCTTTGAGTGTGGAAAGGGTGCGATAGAGAATGGGAAAGGTCATCTTCAGCCAACTGGGAAGTTTGCCAATAAAAAAGGGATCAACCAGAATCATCCGCCGAAAACGCTGAGGATTTTTTTGTGCCCAGTATGGGATTAATTTTGCTCCCCAAGAATGCCCTAAAATATCGGCAGATTGCCAACCGAGAGTATCACATAAGGCTTCTAAATCTCCAATTACTTCTGGAAAGGTGTAATGATTTTCATCAGGTTTACTACTTTCACCGTGACCGCGTAAGTCTGGGGCAACAATATGGTAGTGTGGTGCTAATTCTTTGCCCAAACTGGACCAGACCAGGGCTTGATCGGCTAAACCATGTAAGAGCAGCAAAGGGGATTTTTCTGGATTGCCCCATTCCAGATAAGACAGTTTAATTGTTGCAAGGGGGAGCGTTTTGCGATTTGACATTTATTTTATTAATCATTAGTCACTAGGGAAAAGGATAAAGGGTAAAGGGAACTAGAAAGTCCCTTTCTCTCTAATCCAAGGGGTTAATGGGTCACCCCCTGATAATTAATTCTGATCAATCTGTAGCCAACCTTGACTGATATGGATTATCCTCAATTATCGTCCGAGAAAAGCACTCCGATTAATTTATCCACAAAACTCGGTTATGGTGTGGGTGAATTTGCCAGTGAAATAACCGGTAGTGTCTTAGTCTTTTTCTTTCTCTTTTTTCTCACTAACGTTGCGGGCTTAAATGCTGGATTAGCGGGAACTGTTATCCTCGTGGGAAAAGTTTGGGATGCGATTAATGACCCAATTATTGGTTGGTTGAGTGACCGCACTCAGTCGCGGTGGGGACGGCGTTATCCTTGGATGATGATTGGGGCAATTCCCCTAGGGATCAGTTTTGCCTTGTTGTGGTGGATTCCTGGAGTTGAAAACCAAACCGGATTATTTATTTATTATTGCGCGATCGCGCTGCTGTTTCATATTGCTTTTACTGCCGTTGTTTTACCCTATGCGACCCTGGGTGCAGAACTAACGGAATATTATGATGAACGCATCAGCTTGATTAGCTACAAAGCCGGATTTAGCATTGGCGGGAGTATTCTCGGATTATTAATTGCCCAAGGAATTTTTAGCTTAATTAACCATCCTGAACAAAAATATTTAGTGGTAGGGTGCATTTGTGGCGCGATCGGAGTTTTATCCGTTTACTTGTGCGTTTGGGGTACCTATCAACGGTTTCACTTCCTACAAAATAAACGTAAACAGGTTTCTCGTCCAGCGATGCTTCCCATTCACCAACAAGTGCGCATTGCTTTGAGTAACCGCCCCTTTTTACTGGTTGTGGGTATTTATCTCTGTTCTTGGTTGGGAGTACAAGTAACAGCAGTGATGTTACCTTACTTTGTCGTCAACTGGATGCAACTCCCGGATCGTCACTTTACTCAAATGGCATTAGCGGTACAAGTCACGGCATTATTAATGACAGGCTTTTGGAGTTATTGGGGACACCGTTGGGGCAAGCGAAAAGTCTATTGTGTGGCGATTCCATTAACATTAATTGCCCAAGCCGGCTTATTTTTACTACAACCGGGTCAAGTGATCGCGATGTATGGCATTGGTATTTTAGCGGGTGCGGGATTAGCCGTTGCTTATCTGATTCCTTGGTCGATGTTACCGGATGTCATTGACTTCGATGAGTTACAAACCGGACAACGGCGGGAGGGGATTTTTTACGGATTTGTGGTGCAATTGCAGAAAATCGCGATCGCGATCGCGCTGTTTATGGTAGGAAAAATCCTCGATTTTTCTGGATTTATCTCCTCTAGCAGTGAACAAGCAACTACAATAACCCAACCGGATTCAGCGTTACTTGCCATTCGTTGGTTAATTGGTCCGATTCCCAGCTTAGTTTTAATTGGTGGCTTGATTTTTACCTATATTTATCCCATTACCCGGGAATTTCATGAAGAGATTCTATTAAAACTTACGGAACGCCACCGTCGTTTCAGTGATCAATGACCAGTGAGGGACGCATTGCGCCCTGAACAGAATTAGGAGAAACTGTGACTTTAGAAGTAAAAAAAAACCGGCGAAGCCATCCATCGTGCTCAAACTGAACCGATAAAAAAAGGTGGGCAATACCCACCTTATCGTGTGCTGATAACTGCTTACCAGTTGAGCGTTACTCAGTGTACGCTTCCATTCCCACACAGGAACAGACTAAATTGCGATCACCGAAGGCATTATCAATCCGTCCAACACTGGGTCAGAATTTATAATCCCGTAACCAGTTAGTCGGATACGCTGCTTTTTCCCGAGAGTAAGGACGTTGCCAATCATCCCCAATTAGCATTTCATGGGCATATCGTCTTCATCTTTGTATAAAATAACTTGTCTTGTGTGCTCACTCATCAGTGCAAACTCTTTTCTATGACTTACCAGTCGGACTAACTACCATCGCGATCGCGCTCTAAAATAGAACAAAGAACGAAAAGCACGGTGATTGATCAATTCTTAGGCGACAGATTTCGCATTCACATCCCATCCTGGAAAAACTAGCACTGCTGGATGACATTTCAAAACACGAGCAATGATTTTGGCACGTTCTACATCTAACTCAAGTTGATCATCCTCGATTGCGGAAAGAGTGGACTCTGGAATTCTTGTTAAGTCTGCTAGCTCATTTTGGCTTAGTTCTTGCAACTCTCGCAAAATACGAACAGATTCCCCAGGCGATACTTTAATGTTAGGTTTAGCCGATTGATATTCACTCATTTGCGTCTATAGTCGTAGGCAGTTAAATCAACTACTTGTACAACAACCTCCTCTGGTAAAATTTTATTATTTACAATTAAGAAAAGGAAAGCTAGATCGCGCACATTGAATCAGGCTGCACCATAATTGAGTGTACTGGTGTTTGAAAGGATAAAAGTTAACGTGGAAGGATGACATGAATTTCCAACAAAAACATCAATAGAACCTAGCTTGATTAGGCGTTTCTTGTTACTCTTTAGGCATGGGGAGTAAATTTGAATTAATTAATTGGCAACCTAAAAGAGATTGAAGTTATTGCCGTCAATTTGTCAATCCGCGAACTACGAAGACTGAAAGATCAATTTGGTGGTCGGCGATGGCGAAAACTGAAAGGAGTTGGGCTAGTTCGATTTCCCAATGGGGAGGTTCGTCAAGCAGAGTTGCACTGGTATGAGGCGCACGGAGTCGGTCGGCGCAAAATGAAAGTTAAGCGTATTTTGGAATAAGACCAATGGATACAATAGGATTAAATTCTCAATTTGCCATCTGCATTACAAGGGAAAAAGACGAGGACTTAGAAGTCTGGAAACTTTATCGTATTCTACCCGATCAAAAGGCTAGTGAAGTTGGATGTTTGCGAGTGATTGATGAATCTGGAGAAGATTATCTCTATCCGCAGAGTCAATTTATCCTTGTGGAATTGCCAGAAGCAGTTCAAGAAAAGTTACTTACCTCAATTGAAGAATAGTTTTCCCGAACTATTCATTTCAGTTGAGCAATGCCACCCGAAAAATGTTTACTCAAAGACTGTTCCTCAAGAAAATCTAAAAGAAGAGCGCGATCGCGCACGCTTCATCAAGCTGTACCATAATCAGTGTACTTGCGTTTAAGAGGAGGTTGTAACCTAACCCTAACACAATATCTTCTTTTGGAACTCCCATTACAACTAAATCATCCGCAGGATTTTGGTTAGTTAGATCTTGTTGAAGCTAAATTTTTTGGCTCTTCTAGGGTGGTTATGACAAAATAATAGCAAATAATGCCTAAAAAGCTTGCTATGCTTGCTTTACAGAATTGTAAAAATCAAATTTTAGAAAAATTTGATTTTTGTTTCGTTGCACCCCCTGAATTGACTGGGCATTCAGCCGTTATCAATGTATAAATTAGTATATCTAGTCTAGAAGAGCCAATTTTTTCATCTTTAATATCAAAATAAACCATAAGCAGGTACGCAGAATTAATTGCCTATTTTCCAATCTCAAAACTACCACAATGCTTGAGCTTTCCAGCTAGCGGATGTATAATTAATTTTGCATGGGTGCTTACAACGATAAATTTGATGAAACTGTTGCCAGCCAACATTTATCCACTGATCGCCCTCCCATTGGCGTAAGCGCAGGTTCAGTGAAAATTGCTCTCAAACAAGAGGAAATAAAACCAAAGGCGCAACACTAGCAAGTGATGATTTCTTCCCCTTTGATGACTCCGTTCGGACTGTTGCGAAAGTGGGAATTACGACAACTCTTTAATTCGACGGTTTTCGTGATGACGAAGATTCGATTAATGCAGCCAGTGAGTTAGGAGTCGTGATGAGTTTAACGGGAATTCGTCACTTCTTGCATAAGTTCCAAACTGGAGTAGGGGCAAAGCGCTATTTGATCCCACTTTGAATTGATTTGTAGAAGCAAATTGGATTCTTTTCAAGATGTTTGATTCGTACTTGTTGGCTGTTCAATAGGTGCTGGTTGCAGCAAATTGGGAATCAACTTTAATCCAGCATACGTTGCTATTCCTCCTATTGCTACTGCAACCCAAAACGAAGTAGAACTCAGAACTATTAACAACTGTCCTTTCTGAACTTTGGCTAAGTTTTTTTCTCTTTCCTGGCGTTTGCGTGCCTTTTCCAGCAAGTCAGCTAGTTTTGCTTGATCATTATCACTTATTTCTGAATATTTAGGGTCGCGAAAAACTTCTTCTACTATCTCAGGTGGGTAAGATTTCTCAGTTTCACAATTTGCTGTGATAAAAGTTGGTGACTCTACGATCTCTAAATAAATATGCCAACCATAATTGGAATCTTGATGGACTTCTTTGCCTAGTGCAGGAGGCTTCTTAGTGTAAAGATAAGAATTCACTGTTGATCTAGTCAGCCCAAGCTTGCTTCCAATATCTTTAGCTCTGAGACCTGGATGAGATTTGATACATGTTCTAATTTGGTCTGCAATCTTTTTCTGATGAGACATCACAAAACCTTACCTAACGCTAATGTTTAACCAAAACAAACACTGACAAATACCTTGAATTGAAGCAGAATACTTTTGAGCATAAAGCTTCTAACGCTGCAAGTCTATTGTCCAAGTGCATTTGCTTGATTAGGCTTAACTGTATTATAAGTCTATTTTGGTAAATTATAACTTGTTTTAAGTGATTTAATACATTTTTTTATTTAATTTAAAATTTTTGAATGTATGATCTTATGACTGCTACTTCTTTATTGGCAACTAATTTCAACTTGCCATGTTCAAAGGAAAATCTCTTTTTCTTCTTAATCTAATTGACTTAATTTTTGACATAGAGAAACGCGATCGCGCTACGATTGCCGTAGGCGCAGATGCAGTAAAAATTGCTCTCAAACAAGCCGGAGAGAAACTCTAAGGCGCAACACTAGCAAGTGATAGTTTCTTCCCCTTTGATGAGTCCGCTCAGACTGCTACCAAAGTGGGAATTACGACGATTATTCAATTCGGCGGTTCTCGTGGCGACGAAGATTCGATTAAAGCAGCCAATGAGTTAGGAAGCGTGATGATTTTAACGGGAGTTCGTTACTTCTTGCATTAAGGGTTTGAGTTTGTTAGGGGCGAATACTGGTTCGTTCCTAATTTGAAATTTAATTTGTTTTGGGGCGCGCTTCAATATTGTATGATGCTTGAAGTTTGTAACTTAAGTCAATCTTTAATGAGCCAAAAATTTGCTCTTTATATCGATGAAAGTGGAAGTCCAAAACCTAATCCAAAAGACAGAGCTCCATACTTTGCTGTTGGGGGAATATTGATTAAGCATGAGGATGAAGATAGGATTCGCCAAAAAGTTGCTAAATTTAAGGAACGCTGGGAGATCGAAGAAAGCACTCCTCTTCATGGAAATGAGATTAGAAGCCGAAAGAAAAAGTTTGCATGGCTAGGGCGTAGATCACAAAAAGAGCAAAATCAATTTTTGCAAGATTTGACAGATATGATTACTCAATGTCCAATTATCGTACATGGATGCGTGATTTCTCGACAAGGTTATCTTGACCGTTACCTGAACCGCTATGGCAGCGATACTTGGGAAATGATGAAAAGTGCTTTTTCCATCTTGTTAGAGCGAGTTAGCAAATATGTTAGTCTTCAAGATGGGAAAGTGATGGTTTACTTTGAAAAAGCAGGTAAAAAGGAAGACAGGCTGATCAGTAGTTACTTCAATAATGTGAGGTATCAGGGAGCACCCTTCAATCCAGAAACTTCTGGTAAATACCAACCTCTAACATCTAACCAACTTCAGCAAGTCTTAACCGGGATCGAAGGTAAATCGAAAAGTAACCCTATTCTACAAATTGCTGACTTATGCTTGTATCCAGTAGCCAAGTCAAAAGAACAACCTGACAACCTAGCCTTTCAAGCACTAAAACAGCATCAAAAGTTAGTTGATACAGTTTTAGAGTTCAGGGATTTAGGAGTAATGGGAATAAAATACTATTGCTTTGATCATCCAAATTTAAAAAATTAAAACCGCTACCACCTTATTTGGCGCGGTTTAATTCGGCAGTCCTACGACTACCCCTGGGCATAGCCCCTAGTATTTATATTAGTTCAGTATTTATGAATTAGTCAAGCAGGTGCTTGCCGTAGCCAACAGCGAAGTTACATAATCTAGTACCCAAGCCTCACTAGCCACATTTTATGCTCAGCAAGTGCTTTATCTATATTCCGTAAGCCATTAAGAAAGGACAAGCGACGATGCCCTTCAAGAAGATGATAAGGTGACTTTAGTGGTTTCCCGCAGGGAAATCTATATTCACTATCGAGATTGTGAAGTAGAACAATTGGTGTATTCCATGTTCCGTGCTTCAACATGTGATTGGCAAGCCAGTCATCTTTTTTTCGGCACGCAGCTGAATATTACTAAATTTGTCGCAGAAATCCCCACGATCAAATGCTTCACGCCCAGGGATCCAAGCAAGAGGCCATGTTTGTTGTTCAAAATGAAATGTTTCATACCTCAAAAACGCGTATTTTTCAAGATGCCCTTGATGCCAGTAGAACCACTCTGTTAACACTTCTTCTGGCCAATGAGGCAAATGCTCCGTCTGCATTCGCTTTACATACATTTCTGAAGTTTCTAATACTTGACCATCCTCATCTCGATACGGATCAAATTTGCGAATGTACTCATCACGTTCAGACATAACATATACAGAAATTTTATCAACTCTTTGTTTATCAATTCATACTAAATCTAACGTAGCGGCGAACCCATCGCGCTCAAACTGAACCGATAAAAATAAGGTGGGCAATACCCACCTTATCGTGTGCTAATAACTCCTTACCAGTTAAGCGTTACTCGGTGTACGCTTCCATTCCCACACAAGAACAGACTAAATTGCGATCACCGAAAGCATTGTCAATCCGTCCCACACTGGGCCAGAATTTATAATCCCGTAACCAGTCACTGGGATAGGCTGCTTTTTCCCGAGAGTAAGGACGTTGCCAATCATCCCCAATTAGCATTTCATGGGTATGCGGGGCGTGTTTGAGGACATTATCCTCAGCATCCACTTCTCCCGTTTCAATGGCAGCAATTTCTTTGCGGATGGCAATCATTGCATCACAGAAGCGGTCTAATTCTTCTTTCGACTCACTTTCTGTCGGTTCAATCATCATGGTTCCCGCAACAGGCCAAGACACCGTTGGTGCGTGGAAACCAAAGTCCATTAACCGCTTCGCAATATCATCCACACCAATATTGGCGCTCTTCTTGACTAAACGCAAGTCAATAATACATTCGTGCGCCACTAAATCCGCATTCCCTTTGTATAACACCGGATAGTGTTCATCCAAACGGTGCGCCATATAGTTCGCGTTGAGAATCGCGACTTTGCTGGCGTGAGTGAGTCCAGTTCCGCCCATCATGGCAATAAACATCCAAGAAATCGGCAGAATACTAGGGCTTCCCCAAGGCGCAGCAGCAACCGCACCAATGGCTTGTTCACCGCCGGTTTCAATGACAGGATGACGGGGAAGGAACGGTTTTAAGTGGTCTTGTACCCCAATGGGACCCATACCAGGACCACCGCCACCGTGGGGGATACAGAAGGTTTTGTGCAAGTTGAGGTGACAAACATCTGCGCCATAATCCCCAGGACGACATAAGCCCAGTTGCGCGTTCATATTTGCCCCATCGAGATACACTTGTCCGCCGTGTTGGTGAACGGTTTCGCAGATGGTTTGAATTTCGGTTTCAAATACCCCGTGGGTAGAGGGATACGTAACCATTAACGCAGCGAGATTATCACTGTGTTTTTCTGCTTTGGTGCGTAAGTCATCAAGGTCGATGTCTCCCCGTTCATTACACTGAATGGGAACGACTTTCATCCCACACATAACCGCACTAGCCGGGTTGGTTCCATGTGCAGATTCAGGAATTAAGCAAATATTGCGATGACCTTGTCCGCGGGTTTGATGGTACTGACGGATCACCAGTAGTCCTGTATATTCCCCTTGTGCGCCCGCATTGGGTTGCAGAGAAATATCAGCAAAGCCTGTAATCTCAGATAACCACGTTTCGAGCTGCTCAAATAGGGTTTGATAGCCTTTCGTCTGAGATTTCGGGGCAAAAGGATGAATTTTGCCAAATTCTGCCCAAGTTACCGGATACATCTCAGCAGCAGCATTGAGCTTCATCGTACAAGATCCCAAGGGAATCATGGATGTGGTTAACGATAAATCTTTGCTTTGGAGATGGTTGAGATAACGAACCAGTTTCGTTTCCGAGTGATACTGATTAAAGACTGCTTCTGTAAGATAGCTGCTAGTACGATTAAACAGTTCGGGAAATTCAAACGTTAATTCAGGAACTAATTCCTCTAGCGAAAACGGAAGGGTATCTTTCCCAGCAAACAACTGTAAAAGACTGGTTACTTCTTCTACGGTTGTTGTTTCATCCAAACTTACTCCAACTGCACCATCAGCATAGCTGCGCAAGTTAATTTGCTGTTGTTCTGCTGCTTGCAGAATCGCTTGCTGGGTTTGTGGTGCGTTCTCAGTTTCGATTTTTAAGGTGTCAAAGTAAGGTTCATCCGCAATGGTATAACCAATACGTTTTAAACCTTCTGCTAAGGTGACAGTCAAACGATGCACTTTTTCCGCAATGCGTTTGATACCGTCGGGACCATGATAGACCCCATACATGGAAGCAATCACCGCGAGTAACACTTGCGCGGTGCAAATATTACTGGTTGCGCGATCGCGCCGAATGTGCTGCTCTCGCGTCTGCAACGCGAGGCGGAGCGCCGGTTTTCCTTGTGTATCTTTAGAAACGCCGACCAGTCTACCCGGTAATTGACGTTTATATTTCTCTTTCGTTGCGAAGTAAGCGGCGTGTGGTCCACCATACCCTAACGGTACCCCAAACCGTTGGGTAGAGCCCACTGCGATATCAGCCCCCCATTCTCCGGGAGGGGTTAATAGCGCCAGACTCAAGGGATCCGCTGCCACCGTTACTAACGCTTTCTGTTCATGGGCTTTTTCCACAAAATCCCGATAGTCACAAATTTTGCCTTCTGTGGTCGGATATTGTAGTAAAGCACCAAAAATAGGCGTACTAAAGTCAAATTCGCGGTGATTGCCCACCAGAATGTCTAATCCTAGAGGTTGCGCCCGCGTTTGTAGGACTTCAATTGTTTGCGGATGGCATTCCTCCGAAACAAAGAAAGTCGTAGCTTTACTTTTAGAAACGCCGACACTCATGCTCATCGCTTCCGCTGCCGCGGTTGCTTCATCTAACAGGGAGGCATTGGCAATTTCCAATCCTGTTAAATCACTAATCATGGTTTGGAAATTGAGTAATGCTTCTAAGCGCCCTTGGGCAATTTCGGGTTGATACGGCGTATAAGCGGTGTACCAGCCTGGATTTTCTAAGATGTTCCGTTGAATTGCAGCCGGGGTAATACAGTCGTAATAACCCATGCCAATAAAAGAGCGAAACACCTGATTTTCTGACGCGATCGCGCGCAGTTGTTTCAGGGCTTCATGTTCACTTTTTTGTTCCGGTAGATCTAACGGCTTTTGCAAGCGAATCGAACTGGGAACCGTCTCATCAATGAGCGCATCCAACGAAGAAAAGCCTAATGCCTTGAGCATCTGGTCAATTTCTTCCGATGTCGGATCAACGTGACGATTCACGAACTGATCCTCTAATCCCAGAACTTCTTCCACGGGGGAACGCTGTTGTTTCGTTGTCGTTTGTCTTGTTCTTGAATCTAAACTAACCATAGAAAACGGATATGTTTACTACACTAAAGAACTTAGCGAGTCCTCCTGTATCAATTTGTAACAAATTTGGCGGGGAAGATTAATTTTTCTCCCCAAACTTTATTCTCCTTCAACTTTAGCCCGATATTCATCTGCCGAAAGGGCGTCATTGACTTCTTCTGGGTTACTAAGCTGCACTTTCAACAGCCAGCCCGCACCATAGGGATCTTCTACAATTGTTTCTGGGGCATCAACCACAGCGGTATTTTGTTCAATGACTTTGCCCGATACCGGCGCATACATATCTTCTACCGCTTTCACTGATTCCACAGTGCCAAAGGTTTCTCCCTTTTCCAACGTTTCATCAACATCCGGGAGTTCAACAAAAACAATATCTCCCAGTTGATCCACGGCAAAGGCACTAATGCCAATGGTTGCCGTTTCACCCTCTACTCGCACGTATTCGTGGGAGTCAAGGTATTTCAAATCGCTAGGATATTCAAGCGCCATATCGTCTCCTCAGTACAATTGGTATGATGCTAGAGGGTTGTCGTAACCCTACCCTGCTTAGTTTACAACGTCATCGGAGCCAGAGGTAGATTTAGGGATAGGGAATGAAACCTAATGATGTCGTCCTTTGTCGGATTACAATAACCAAGCGACGAATGACGAATAACCAATGACTAAGGACGAATGACGAATAACCAATATGGCAGGACATAGTAAGTGGGCAAATATTAAACGGCAAAAAGCGCGTGTCGATGCCAAAAAAGGGAAAACCTTTACCCAACTGTCTCGCGCCATCATTGTGGCAGCACGCAATGGGGGACCGGATCCTGAAGCAAATTTTCAATTGCGAACAGCAATCGACAAAGCTAAAGCCGCCAGCATCCCCAACGATAATATTGAGCGCGCGATCGCGAAAGGTGCGGGAACCATGGGAAGTGATGAAGCCCAACTCGAAGCGATTCGTTATGAAGGCTATGGTCCGGGTGGCGTAGCAATTCTCATTGAAGCCCTCACCGATAATCGCAATCGCACCGCAGCCGATTTACGCTCCGCGTTTTCTAAAAATGGGGGCAACTTAGGTGAAACGGGCTGTGTCAGTTGGATGTTTGAACAAAAGGGCGTGGTGCGTTTAGAAGGAGAAGTTGATGAAGAGGAGCTGTTAGAAGTCTCTGTGGAAGGGGGCGCAGAAACCTATGAGATGAATGATGATCCCGGTGCTGAAGTCTTTACCGAAGCCACCCATCTCGAACAGCTGAATCAAACTTTACTGGAACAGGGTTTTCCGGTGAAAGAAGCAGAATTACGCTGGCTCGCGAATAACTCTGTTAAAATAAGTGATTCAGAGCAAGCAAAATTGTTGCTGAGACTCATGGATGCTTTGGAGGAATTGGATGATGTGCAAAATGTAACAGCTAATTTTGACATGGCGGATGACCTGATATTTGAAAATAGCAAATAATAAAAAAAAATTAAGTCATGATTATACTTTTTCAGGGGAGAGTTATGGCAAAATTTAGGATAAGTGATCTCTCCGAAATTTTTTGATTCCTCATTGCCTTGCTCTGAGATCGCTGTGTGTTCCAGCCTTCAGTATTAATAATTAATAGAGAAAAATTATGTCTAACACAGAAACTCTGACATTTGCCTCCGCTCTCCAATTTTCTGCAGCAACAGAAACCGAATCTCGTCCGTGGGGATCCTTTACCACCCTTGAAGAAGGGAGTGGATATAAAATCAAGCGGATTGAGGTCAAGCCTGGACATCGCTTGAGTTTACAAATGCATCACCACCGCAGTGAACACTGGATTGTTGTGTCAGGAACAGCAAAAGTTATTTGCGGCGATCACGAAGAAATTTTAACCACCAATCAGTCCACATATGTTCCCCAGTGTACGGCTCACCGTCTCGAAAACCCTGGTGTTATTAATTTGGTCCTCATTGAAGTCCAAAATGGAGAATATTTAGGGGAAGATGATATTATTCGCTTTCAGGACGATTATGCTCGCCATTCAGCTTAATGATTCAAATTAGTGATGCTGCTCGAAAAGAAATTAAGCGCATTCAAGCCACTCGTGGGCAAGAAGCTTGCTATCTGCGATTAGGCGTCGAAGAAGGAGGGTGTTCTGGACTGTATTACACCCTAGGCTGGGCACCAGCAATTGGCACCAGCGATCGCGTCTACCCTCAACCTGATTTTTCGGTGGTCATTGATGAAAAAAGCTTTCCTTATCTTCATCAATTGACCCTCGATTATACCGAAGATTTAATGGGAGGGGGTTTCCGCTTTAAAAATCCACAAGCGGTTAATACTTGCAGTTGTGGTTTATCTTTTGCTTTGAGTTAATCACTCACCCGTTCTTTCCGAACGTAGAGCTCTCAAGTCAGTGCAAAAATCTCTAGCATCAGAGTTTTTGCACTATTTTATCCGTAAAGTTGATTAATTATTCATCATTTGAGTGCAAAGTAGATACAATAGAACAACATTGCTCAAATAAGCTCATGGAGAGAGTCCGTTACCACAATGGCAACAACCACCACAATGACCAATAATCCCGATAAAGAGAAAGCATTGAACTTGGTTCTCAATCAAATCGAGCGCAATTTTGGTAAAGGTTCGATCATGCGTCTTGGGGATGCAGCGCAGATGAAGGTAGAAACCATCCCTACCGGTGCTCATACCCTTGATATTGCCTTGGGAGGAGGATTACCCAAGGGGAGAATTATTGAAATCTACGGTCCAGAAAGTTCAGGGAAAACAACATTAGCCCTCCACGCGATCGCGGAAGCCCAAAAAGCAGGAGGCGTTGCTGCTTTTGTGGATGCCGAACACGCGCTAGATCCCACTTATTCTGATGCATTAGGCGTTGATATTGAAAACCTTTTAGTCTCTCAACCGGATACGGGTGAATCGGCGTTAGAAATTGTGGATCAACTGGTGCGTTCAGCTGCTGTGGATATTGTTGTTGTCGATTCTGTAGCAGCCTTAACCCCCCGTGCTGAAATTGAAGGGGAAATGGGAGACACGCAAGTGGGTTTACAAGCCCGTTTAATGAGTAAAGCCCTGCGGAAAATTGCTGGTAATATTGGTAAATCGGGTTGTACGGTGATCTTTCTCAACCAACTCCGACAAAAAATTGGGGTGACTTACGGTAGTCCAGAAGTAACAACTGGTGGTAATGCCCTGAAGTTTTATTGTTCCGTACGTCTTGACATTAGACGGATTCAAACCTTGAAAAAGGGAAGTGAAGGAGAATATGGCATTCGGGCGAAAGTAAAAGTTGCTAAGAATAAAGTTGCTCCTCCCTTTCGCATTGCTGAGTTTGACATTATCTTCGGACATGGGATTTCTCAGCTGGGCTGCTTAGTCGATATTGCCGAACAAACCGATGTCATTAATCGTAAAGGTGCTTGGTATAGCTATCAGGGAGATAATATTGCCCAAGGGCGTGACAATACGATCAAATATTTAGAGGACAATCCAGAAAAAGTCGCTGAAATAGAAGCTGCCGTTCACGAAAAAATTGAGATGGGGGCACTTGTACCAGCTAATTCGGCTACGAATAAAAAATCTAAGAAAAATAGTGAAGCAACTGATGCTGAGTTTTCTGAAACGTCTGAAGCAGAAGAAGAGTAGGTTCCTTTTTCAGTTACGTTCCCAAAAGTGCCATATCTTATTGGCTTTGCCAGATCGCACTACTTTCTCTTCAATGAGACTTCTCGATCAGTCTCCAATGCTGGAGTTCTGGTTAGAGATTACGCCTTCCTTCCGTTTAGGAAGGCGCCTGTCCTCACGCTTTGCTCCGGTGACTGTTGGTCAAAATAAAATTGAAAAAGGGTAATCTGATTTGTCACAGATTACCCGAAAACGACCACTCTGCACTTCGGATGAGGGCTAGAGAACAGAGTTTTCCGATGACCGTTGGTCAGCATTTACCTCTTCTTACCGACGCGCAACCACTTTTTTTTGAGGCAAGTGTTGTAAATAAGCCGGATCTAGCCAGCATTGGGGTAAACTTTCTCCAGAAGGAAAGTCAAGTCTTCTTTAGAAAAAGTTTCTGGATCTTGCATTTCTTCTCCGGCATGAAAACGCCCTTGAATCATTTTTTCCCCAGGATTGTAAATTTCAGGTACAGTGAGGACTTCTACCAAATCACCGCTGGGTTTATGTTTTAAGAACATAAAAACCTCCTTCATGTTATGAATCCCTGATAATTTAAATGTAGCCTAAAAAGGGGACACCGCATATCACAAAATGTAAAAATAGTCACTCCACTTCCCTACAGTTTCAGCTTTTTTACGGTGCCCATTTTCTAAAATCGTAAGGGTTCAGAAGACTAGGGGTGGCATTGCAATTTACGCCAACAAGCCTCTCTAGAATCAAGTTTTGGTGATATCCCCTTCCCTGAAGATGACCGTTGGTTAAGGGTTCTGGCGATTTTTAATCTTGCTCTCACCCTCTAAAGATTCAGCTAGAAGACTGACTCAGGATTATTATAATCAGCATTTGCGAGTTTTAAGCGTGTATTTAGGATTTTATCCATCCATTGCTCCAGATAACGCCGATTTTCTCGCTTTTCTTCTAAATGAGTTGTATCAAAGGGGTGAGGCGCAAGTCCTTTCACAGCTGCTGTGGTTACACAAAACATTGACTTTTGGAAACTTTGACAAATTTTGACTAATAAGTCACCTTCACCGCGCCCCGACTGTTGATAAAAGTCTCGCAAATAATCCGGAAGATAATGCCTCATATCCTGCATTAATAATGTGGGTGGAACACCTGCGGTTCCTGTCGCAATCACATCTGCATTCAAAGCCCCATACGCAAACTCTTCTTGTTGCACTGGAATTTGGTAGGCTTGGGCATTGAAAGAAACCAAACCCGGAAAAGGGGTGCCACGGAAGAAAATCGATTCAACATAAGGAATGGCTGTATCCGGGAGGAAAGTGAGTCCGGCTGATTTGGGAATTAAATCGTACACTTCACCGCGAATTTTGACGCGATAAGTGATCGGTGTATTCGCATCAGCCACTAAACCCTGTTTAATGTGTTCAACCACCTCAGGAATGGATTGAATTTCTCCCTTTAAATAGCGATCGCTGAGTTCTAAGAAGATCTTACTCATAATCGTCCAGAAATCGCCCAAGCCCTTATAATAAGCCATTTGACGCAAATGTTCCGGTAAAAAGTCATTGAAAATGGCGTGAACTCCCCTCATCAAAGGATTCCATTTAAACTTAGCCTGAATCACTTGCTCTGCCGCTTCGCGAAATTCAGGGCTATCTAAATAAGCATCTAACCCCCCGCCCCCATGCCACATCATCGCTCGCATGGTATATTCAGCATATTCATAATTAATGCGATCATGCCACCAATGACGCAACAATTTTTGGGGAGTGACTTTGCCATTAAAATACTTAAAGAAATTGAAGAAGATTAAAAACTGTTCTTCTGCAATATATTTCAAGTTTTGGGCATAGGCATCTAAGACGACCCCATAACTTTTCAAAATTCCGACCACTTCAATCAAATTCGTTGGAGAATCTTTTAACAATGCTTCTCCAGCTTCTAAACGATAGATATCTTCGGCGAGGCGATGTTGAGACGGTTCAAACTGTGTGGCTACCATAATGATTATTTTTTATACTGTCTTGCTAGTGATTGCCAGTTAATTGTTGACTAACGATGGTTTCTGTATTGACTTGCGATAAAGCCGCGGTTTCGGTTTCACTCCAACGGACTAGCCAACTGGGTTGTAAGCCTAAAGCAACAATCAAAACAGCTAAAACAACTGCTGGAATTCGATCCGACCAAGGGACAGCGGGTAAGTTACTAAAAGCTTGGGGTAACCGGCCAAAAAAGACACGGTTAATCATGAGTAGGAAGTAAACAGCAGTTAATCCCGTTCCCACTAAACAAAATAAAGTTGCAATGGGAAACATTGAGAAGGTGGCGCGAAAGACTAAAAATTCGGAGATAAAGCCGACCATTCCTGGAATCCCAGCACTTGCCATGACCCCTAAAATCATTAAACTGCCAATAATGGGTAAACCTCGTTCTGGGTTGAGTAATCCTCTTAATGTTTCCACATCCCGCGTTCCGGTTTTCTTACCTACGGTTCCCACTAAGAGGAATAATAACGCTGAAATCAGACCATGACTGATCATTTGTGCCACAGCAGCGACCAAACTTAACGGGGTCGCCGCAGCAGCGGCGAGTAAAATATACGCCATATGTGCAATGGAAGAATAGGCAACGACGCGTTTCATGTCCTTTTGCGAAATGGCAGCTAACGCACCAAATAACGCACTAATTGCTGCCCAGATTGCTAAATAAGGGGCGAGAACTGACCAGGCATCAGGAAATAAGCCAATGCCAAAACGTAAAATGCCATAGGTTCCCAGTTTAAGGAGGACACCGGCTAATAAGACAGAAATTGGGGTTGAGGCTTCGACGTGAGCATCCGGAAGCCAAGTGTGGAAGGGAAAAATCGGAATTTTGATGCCAAATCCCGCCAGAAGAATCAGCAACAGGATAATTTGACTGCCTAAGGGCAGAACCTGTGCTTGTAAAGGTTCATAATCGAAACTAGAAGCATCGGTGAGCCAAACGATACCCAGGAAAGAGGCTAAGACTAATGCGCCGGAAATGGCAGTGTAGAGTAAGAATTTTGTTGCTGCATAACCTCGGTTTTCTCCCCCCCAAATGGCAATGAGGAAATAAAGGGGAATGAGTTCAATTTCGTAGAACAGGAAGAAGAGAAGGACATTTTGCGCTAAAAACGCGCCGGCTGTTCCTGCACTGAGGAGGAGTAAGAGAGCATAGTAAAAGCGCGATCGCGCAATTTTGGGAGGACTGGTATAAATGGCAATTAAGGTGAGAAAGCTATTAATAAAAATCAGCGGTAAGGCTAAGCCATCAACGCCCAGATAATAATTGAGTCCCAGTTGTTCCAGCCAAGGCAAGGATTCTGATATAAAGAGCCCTTCTTGGGTGGGATCAAATTGCAAGCCAATGGCAAAAGTTATAGCCAGTAAGAGACTACCAATTATTAAAGCGAAAGGGCGTGACTTTTCTGCTTGTTGATCCGGTAAAAAACCGATGATGATACCACCGATCACAGGAATCCAAATTAAAGTACTCAGCATTTTTTCGTTATTTATTATTTGTTATGTTTTGCCATTGCCAATCACGGGTGACGAATGTACAGACATTCCATGGAACGTCTCTCATGACTAAAACGGCCACTTAATCAAAAGCGTCAACAATAAAGCACCACTAATCAAAATGGTCAGTAAGTAAAATTGGGATTGTCCAGATGCACTATATTTCAAGCTTTGACCACTGAAGAGGGTACCAAAGCCAATTAAGTTCACCACACCATCAATGATGTATCGATCGAGCCAAGCACTAAATTTAGACGCCAGTTCCACAGCTAAGACCACAGTCCAACGATACACCCGCTCTAGATAAAAGTCGTAAGCCAGAAAATCTTGGAGAAACCGAGAACTGCTGCGAACCGGTCGCATCCAGGTGCGAGGAAGCGCGATTGTTGCCCCTAAAATTACACCGACGGCACCCGATAAGACGAGTAGTAACATCTCCGGTTGATTCAGTACGGTGGCAGTGCTAGCAATTGAACCGGTTTGGGCAAACCACAGTTGCCAACGCTGGGGAATTAAGGGGGCAAGCAGCGCGATCACCATGACACTGACCATCGGAAACGCCATTGGCCAGTTGACTTCTGGGGCGCGTCGCGTTTTCGCTTGCGGTTTTCCAAGAAAGACGAGACGAAACACTCGAGTTAAGTTGATCGCACTGAGGCTATTAATCAGCATAATGAAGGGTAATAGCCATTCCGGAAGCGTTTTAAAACTCTCAATCCATTGTCCCATCACCCAAAAGTTACCGAGAGGCAATAAAACAACTAAACCGGAGGCACCCACCAAAAAAGAAAGGGTCGTTACGGGCATTCTTGACCATAATCCCCCCATCTGCGTAATATTTTGGTCATTGGTGGTGAGAATGATCGAGCCGACAGTCATAAACATCAGGGTTTTCGCGATCGCGTGGATCAACAATAACAATAAGGCAATATCTAAGCGCCCAAAGCCAACGGCAACAAACACTAACCCTAAATAGACACTCGTCGAGTGAGAGAGCGTCCGTTTTAAATCAATTTGCGCGATCGCGACAAAAGAAGCCCCCACAGCAGTCACTAGCCCCACCGCAATTAACACTTCTCCCACTAGCGGTGAGAGTTCAAAAATCGGATGCAACTTAATCAATACATAAGCCCCAGCGGTAACTACAATCGAATTCCGCATTAAAGACGCCGGACTCGGCGCTTCCATGGCTTCATCTAACCACAAATTTAGAGGAAATTGGGCACATTTTCCAACCGGTCCCGCAATTAGGGCTAAACCAAGTAACGTTGCGCTGAAAGGGGCTAAATTGGCATTGGTACTCCAAGCACCAATTTCAGTAAATGTCAAGCCAACCCCATAACTAGAAAGCGCGACCACCCCCATCAGCAGAATAATATCGCCGACACGCTTGGTTAAAAAGGCATCCCGGGCAGCAGTCACCACTAAAGGTTGAGCGTACCAAAATCCCACTAACAAGTAGGTAGAGAGGGTTAAAAGCTCTAGCAAACCATAACTTAACAGTAAAGAATCACTAAGGGCAATTCCACATAAAGCGGCTTCAAAAAAGCCCATTAAACCGTAAAATCGCGCCAGTGACCAATCTTTTTCCATATAACCTAAGCCATAGATCAGAGTAACAACAGTAATGCCTGTAACTAACTCTAAGGCCCCGATACTAATCGGAGAAATTTCAATGGCTAAAGTCAGGTCTAAGTCAGCTACTTTCAACCAATGAAAGATCAATTCTTGGGGGGGTTTTTCCCAAATTAGAATAAATGCTGCTGACCCGTGAACAAACGCGATCAAGCTCATCAATAAATTAATATAAGCGGCTGGTCGCGGTCCGGTTCGACGAATTAATCTCATTGACCAAGGAAGGGTCAATACCGCCCCTATTAGTCCATAGAAGGGGATTAAGACGGTTCCTTGTACTAACAAATCGCCCATACAAAAAATTTTCCTTAACTAACAATATTAATTTTAAATTAAATCGGTTGCTATCTTCTACTAAGACCACCTCTTTTCCTGAAAAAGCGCCTAAATTTGACTAACTAAGTGCAAGAATATTCCGTTAATTATTCTGATCGGTTTTACTTAGTAAAGTGCTTTATTTGTGACTGTGTTTGTATTAAATAAACTCGAATGCTGATAATGCTTATGGTAAAGATTAGAAAATATTATCGTTATAAATAAGGACAATTACCTAGAGAAAAAAAGACTGTTGTGGTGCGTGATCATCCGACAATAAAAAGCATTTCATCAATAGCGATCAGGCGTGACCTGTCAATCAAGTTTCAGAGATTGATTTTTTCTTGACGCCATTATCAGAATTTTTAAACGGTCCTATCCAATTCTCCTTATAGAGTTGTCCCGCCCCAGACAATTATAAAACAGTCTTCTCATTCTCGATAGAGAGAAGCATCTCCTCGTCTCGGAATCATAACCAATCATCAATATTAAAAAATATTAAACAGAGTAATTTGAAAATATTATGATATTTTATATTGTCAAAAGCGACAATGTCATTTATGCTTTTTTTTGGTAGGGAAAATAACCCACCCCGTCAAAAATGAGCACCTTCAAATTTTTGTCTAGGGAAAAGCTCATCCGTTGCCGAAATGGGAACTGAAGAGCCAACTTGCCCTGAAGCGTGCCAAATTTGACACTTTTATATAGACAAATCTCTAGCTTGACAATCGAGGAAAACACATATGCCAATTGCGGTTGGAATGATAGAAACGCTAGGCTTTCCCGCCGTCGTGGAAGCAGCCGATGCGATGGTTAAAGCAGCCCGTGTTACCTTAGTGGGCTATGAAAAAATCGGAACCGGTCGTGTCACCGTCATTGTTCGTGGCGATGTTTCCGAAGTGCAAGCCTCAGTCAGTGCTGGGGTCGAATCTGCCAACCGAGTTAATGGCGGGGAAGTGTTATCAACACACATTATTGCTCGTCCCCACGAAAACCTGGAATACGTCCTACCGATTCGCTACACCGAAGCAGTAGAACAGTTCCGATAATTTTAATGGGGGCATTTCAAGCATCCCACCTAATCCCGTGATTTGGCATCAGTCTCGATTGAGATGTCCCCGCCGTTCCATGTCGTGAATTAACAACGCTCAACTCCGAGGAGGAAACCAAACAAATGGCAGTCGCAGTAGGAATGATAGAAACGCTAGGCTTTCCCGCCGTTGTGGAAGCCGCCGATGCAATGGTCAAAGCAGCCCGTGTCACCTTAGTGGGCTATGAAAAAATTGGAACCGGTCGTGTAACCGTCATTGTGCGCGGTGATGTTTCCGAAGTTCAGGCTTCAGTGAGCGCTGGTACTGAGTCTGTGAAACGAGTCAATGGGGGACAAGTCTTATCCACCCATATTATTGCTCGTCCTCACGAAAACTTAGAATACGTCTTACCGATTCGTTATACCGAAGAAGTAGAACAATTCCGCGAAGGCGTTGGTACCCCTCGCAACATCACTCGCCAGTAATCTAGATTATGCAGATGGCAAAAGTTTGCGGAACAGTGGTTGGCACACAAAAATTGCCGAGTATGACCGGTGTCAAATTACTCTTGTTGCAGTTTATTGATGCTAGCGGTGAACTGCTTCCGGAATACGAAGTCGCTGCCGATCCGGTTGGTGCTGGACTAGGGGAATGGGTCTTGGTTAACCGCGGTAGCGCTGCTCGCCAAACAGAAAATCATCAAAACCGTCCCCTTGATGCCATGGTTGTTGCCATTATTGATACTGTTACTGTGAATAATCGCCGACTATACGGTGAATAAAATAAAAACTAATTTTAGTCCCGCCGCAGGGGTGAGAAATGAAAAGGCCTGTCTCGTCAAACGGTTTAGCGTGAATTAACGCTCTGTTCAACCAATGACGAACTTTCTCTAGAAAATCAGCCCGAAGATCTCACCCCAAAGGGAGTCAACTCGGGCAGCAAGCTTGAGAGAAAGGGCGAGAAAATGTCAAGACAGTCAAAATTGACGTTTATACCGCTCTTTTGCCTAAAACAAAAGCGTTTACATTTAGGAGGAACAAACAATGGCAGTCCGCAGTGAAGCGGCTCCACCCACTCCTTGGTCAAAAGCCCTCGCCGAACCCCAAATAGACGAAAGTGCTTATGTCCATTCCTTTTCCAACATTATTGGTGATGTTTGGGTCGGAGCGAATGTCCTGGTTGCACCCGGAACTTCAATTCGCGCTGATGAAGGCTCACCTTTTGCCATTGGAGAAGGAACGAATATCCAAGATGGAGTCGTCATTCATGGTTTAGAAGAAGGGCGTGTAGTTGGGGAAGATCGGAAGCATTATTCGGTCTGGATTGGAGAGGATACTTGTATTACCCACATGGCCCTAATCCATGGCCCTTGTTATATCGGTAATAATTGCTTTATTGGGTTCCGTTCCACCGTGTTTAATGCGCGTGTTGGCGATGATTGCATTGTGATGATGCATGCCCTCATTCAAGATGTGGAAATCCCGCCCGGAAAATATATCCCTTCGGGCGCGATTATCACCAATCAACAACAAGCTGACCGCTTACCGGATGTTCAAGAGTCAGACCGCAAATTTGCTCACCATGTTGTGGAAGTGAATGAAGCACTCAGAGCAGGATATCACTGTGCTCGGGATGCGAGTTGTATTATCCAAGTCAGAAATGAAGGGGCTCGACCAGAGCAACCGGGTAATGGCAATGGGGCAAAAACCAGTTATCAAAAAGTGGTGAATAAACCCAGTCCAAATGGAAGCAAGCAATCACAGGGGGGAACAAACTTGAAACCAGAAGCAATCGAACAAGTGCGATCGCTGCTGCGACAAGGCTATCAAATTGGTACCGAACACGCAGACAAACGACGCTTTAGTCGCAATTCCTGGCAGAATTGCGCACCGATTCAAGAAATGCAAGAACGCAGTGTTATTCAAGCGTTAGAAGCTTGTTTAGCCGAACACGCAGGAGAATATGTTCGCTTGTTTGGGATTGATCCCAAGGCGAAACGACGGGTTTCGGAGGTGGTGATTCAAACACCGAGCGATCAACCCAGTGCGAATACCAGTTACAGTAGCACCAATGGCGGATATCAGCCCAGTTATCGTCGTCAAAGCTACCAGGGAGCCAGTCAAAGCAGCGGCGGTTTAGACCAAGATACGACAGAACAAGTGCGATCGCTGCTCAATCAAGGCTATCAAATTGGTGTGGAACACGCCGATAAACGACGCTTTAGTCGCAATTCTTGGCAAAATGGCGCACCGATCCAAAGCCGTCAAGTTGCAGGCGCGATCGCGGAATTAGAAGCCTGTTTATCAGAATACAACGGTGAATATGTCCGCTTGATTGGCATTGATCCGAAAGCAAAACGGCGGGTTGTAGAACAGCTCATTCAAGAGCCTGGACAACAAAATGGCACTGCTGGCAAACACGGAACTTCTCAAGCTAGTCAAGCGAGTCGTGGCGGAAGCGAAGCAGTGGGCGGTGAGATTGCTGAACAAGTGCGCTCCCTGGTCAGCCAAGGGTATAACATCGGCTTAGAATATGCCGATCAACGCCGCTTCCGTCGCAATTCCTGGCAAAATGCTGGACAATTGGAAGGGAATGTGAATCAAGTCCTTTCAGAATTGAATGCCTGCTTAGCCCAACATCCGAAAGACTATGTGCGCCTCGTCGGCATTGATCCCAAAGCCAAGCG
The DNA here is from genome assembly GCA_009909085.1 of Cyanobacteria bacterium GSL.Bin1. Taxonomy (NCBI): domain Bacteria; kingdom Bacillati; phylum Cyanobacteriota; species Cyanobacteria bacterium GSL.Bin1. Next base: position 32,964 of record JAAANX010000099.1, read on the forward strand.
CCGAGTCTTAGAGACTTTGATTCAGCAGCCTGGAAAACAGAGTGCTTCTACTCAGCAAGGGGCTCAAGCTTCACCAGCAGCCAGTCGTAGCAGTAATGGTCGTCAAAGCTATAGCCAATATAACGGCAATGGTGCCAAAAGTAGCTTAGATCGAGAAACCGTTGAACAAGTGCGAAACCTGCTGCACCAAGGCTATCAAATTGGAACGGAACACGCGGATAAACGACGCTTTAGTCGCAACTCTTGGCAAAGTTGCGCGCCCATTGAAAGTACCCGTGAAGCCGAAGTCCTATCAGCCCTCGAAGGTTGCTTAGCGGATCATCAAGGAGAATATGTGCGTTTAGTGGGCATTGATCCCAAAGCCAAACGACGGGTCCTGGAAACAACCATTCAGCAACCCGCTTAGGTTGATTCATGATCAGGAGTTGCCTTTAAACACTCCTGATTCCTGAATCGAATTTTTTGTAAACCTTATTGCAAGCCATTTAGTGGCTGTAGTCCATGTCTGTGCTTTCCCTGCCGACAATCAGTCACAGCCAAATTTATGTCAGTGGTGATGTGGTCATTGATGACACCGCAGCGATTGCGCCCGGCGTGATTCTGCAAGCAACCGCCAACGGGCGGATCATCATTAAAGCAGGGGCTTGCATTGGAATGGGAACCGTTTTAACGGCAAATCAGGGAACGATCGAAATTGGTGAAGGAGCGGTTTTAGGGGCAGGGGTTTTAGTCGTTGGTTCTGGCAAAATTGGCGATCACGCCTGTATTGGCGCAGCAACCACCCTCATTGACTCCTCCGTTGCAGTCCGGGAAGAGATTGCCCCAGGCACCCTCAAGGGAGATACCTCCCGTCAGGAGAATCTTTCCCCGAGTGATTCCGATAGCAAATCGGAAACGAATCATGCCGAACCCACCAGTAATGGTAGCCATCCTCCACCTCAGCCAGATTGGACACCGCCAGTATCAAGCACGAACAAAGCCAACAATAATGGTAGTCCGGTCAATGGTCAACCCGTAGATTCGACTCAACCCACTGCGGAGACAAATAAAAAAGACCAGCAATCTCCCCCTGATTCCTCTTCTCAGCAGCAGTCCCCGACCAATACCAATACCACGATCTATGGTCAAACCCATATTGAACGTTTGATGGTGACTTTATTTCCTCACAAGGAGAACTTTAAACAAGAAAAAAAAGACGAATCGGGTAATGTAGGGCCGGAATAGCGATTAGTTATTAGTAATGTCAAAGAACTAACTAATAATCAATCAGTATGGTCAAAAATGTTCTCACAAACCCTTTAAAACAAAAAGAAAATTTGTAAAGAAAAGTAAATTGATCAACAGCGGTAAAACCCTTCCCCTGGTTAGTCTGAGTGTGCTTCTGAAAACTAGGGGAAAAGCGGGTCAATTGCTGTTATTATTAATATGATGCTCGAAATTTGTAATCATCGAGTAAGGAGATTTAGATTGAAAAACAAATAAGTAAAAACTATTTTGCTAAAAATTAATATTAATAGGTAAAATGTAACCAACTCATGTTACAGTAAAAAACTAAGTGAGGCTAATAAATAGCAAAAACCGAAAAGAATCACTCTGAAATAAAGAAACAGAACTTTTCGGGATAACATCTGAAACTGGTGATCTCAAGACCTCAAAACTCAGGAGAAAGAAATGGTACAAGCACAACAATCATCTAGTGGATTTAAGGCTGGGGTACAAGATTACGCCCTGACCTACTATACTCCCGACTACACGCCGAAAGACACTGATCTTTTAGCAGCATTCCGAGTAACTCCGCAGCCTGGGGTTCCTCCTGAAGAAGCAGGGGCTGCGGTAGCTGCTGAGTCCTCCACAGGAACTTGGACAACGGTATGGACAGACAACCTGACTGACTTAGATCGGTACAAAGGACGTTGCTACGAAATTGAAGCGGTTCCCGGTGAAGATAACCAATACTTTATGTTCGTGGCTTACCCCATCGACTTATTTGAAGAAGGGTCCGTCACGAATATGCTCACTTCAATTGTGGGGAACGTTTTTGGATTTAAAGCCTTACGGGCGCTGCGTTTAGAAGACCTTCGGATTCCTTTTGCTTACCTCAAAACTTTCCAAGGACCTCCTCATGGGATTACTGTAGAGCGTGACCTCCTCAACAAATACGGTCGTCCTTTACTCGGTTGCACCATTAAGCCCAAACTCGGTTTATCCGCGAAAAACTACGGTCGGGCAGTGTATGAGTGTCTCCGGGGTGGTTTAGACTTCACCAAAGACGACGAAAATATTAACTCTCAGCCTTTTATGCGCTGGCGCGATCGCTACCTCTTTGTTGCGGAAGCGGTTCACAAAGCACAAGCCGAAACCAACGAAATTAAAGGGCACTATCTCAACGTGACTGCGCCGACCTGTGAGCAAATGCTAGAACGGGCAGAGTTCGTGAAAGAATTGGATATGCCCATTCTCATGCACGACTACCTCACCGGCGGTTTCACGGCGAACACCACTTTAGCAAAATGGTGTCGCGCGAATGGCGTTCTCATGCACATTCACCGGGCAATGCACGCGGTCATTGACCGTCAGAAAAACCACGGGATCCACTTCCGTGTTCTCGCGAAATGCTTACGGATGTCGGGTGGCGACCACCTCCACTCAGGAACCGTTGTCGGTAAATTAGAAGGGGAACGTGCAATTACCCTTGGTTTTGTGGATCAAATGCGCGAAGACCACGTGGAAGAAGATCGCTCTCGCGGTAACTTCTTTACCCAAGATTGGGCTTCTCTAGGAGGTGTCTTCCCTGTTGCATCTGGTGGGATTCACATCTGGCATATGCCAGCACTGGTTGATATCTTTGGTGATGATTCCTGCTTACAGTTTGGTGGCGGTACCCTCGGACACCCTTGGGGAAATGCGCCGGGTGCAACAGCGAACCGGGTTGCCCTTGAAGCGTGTGTTCAAGCACGGAACGAAGGTCGTAACTTAGCTCGTGAAGGCAACGACATCATTAAAGAAGCAGCTCGCTGGTCTCCTGAACTGAAAGTAGCCTCTGAACTCTGGAAAGAAATTAAGTTCGAGTACGAAGCAGTCGATACCCTCTAATTGCTACTGCCAAGAATTGTGATTTGGGTCGGGAAAGGTTAACTATTATGAACTCAAAACGAGTGGCTCAAGAAACAGCGAAAGTGCTGCAAGACTACCTCACTTATCAAGCAGTGCGCACGATTCTTGACCAGTTATCGGAAACCAATCCCACCCAAGCCATCTGGCTACGACAGTTTTCTCAACAGCATAATTTGCAAAATAGCGAAGCTTACCTAGAAGCCTTAATGGCAGAACGGAAAGATTTAGTGATGCGAATTATGACGGTTCGAGAAGACCTTGCTGAGCGAGTCTTAGATTTTTTACCGGAGATGGTTCGCTCAGGTGTTGAGGAGTCGAATTTACGATACCGTTGCCAGATTTTAGAACGGCTCACCCAAACCCAATCGGAAAACTCGGACAATCCAGACTCAGATGATTCGTCCTCTTTTCCCGATGATTCTCATTCTACTGAATAATCTCGTTGTATTGATCTGATTAAAAACCATGAAAACAACACCGAAACAGCCTCATTACGAAACTCTATCTTATTTACCTCCCCTCACTGACCAACAGATTGCTAAGCAAATCCAATATATGTTGGATCAAGACTTCATTCCTGCAATTGAGTTTGAAGAATCTCCGAGCCCGGAAGATCACCACTGGACCCTCTGGAAACTCCCTTTATTTGATGCCAGTTCTCCTCAGGATGTGCTCAATGAAGTCCGGGAATGTCGCTCTGAATATTCCAACTGCTATATTCGTGTCGTAGGCTTTGATAATATTCGTCAGTGCCAAATGGTTAGCTTTATCGTTTATAAACCCGATGGGATCCGTTACTAATTTTCTCTGCGGGTGAATTTTGCCTCCACTGTTGTCGTGGAGGCTTTTTGTATTGGTTCAAAGGGCTTGTCGTTCATCAGGCTAATAGTTTGATTGGGAAGGTTCAAAGTTCCCAGATTCGCTCGGTTTGTGCTATTTCTCGCTTGTTTTTCCTTTTCGCTGTAACGACCTTTTATGTTACTGCTCAAGGCGTTGAGGTAGTCTCCTGGTTTTTCCTTATGGTGGGGGCGCGATCTAGCGCGATCGCGCAGATTTAACCGCATTAAGACTCTAATCGCGGAAGATTATGAAAATCAAGGTTAATGATCAAGGTGGTTCTAGATACATCGGTGTTTGTTTCCGCGCTGTTGAGCCGAAACCCTAAAACAGCTCCCAATCAAATTTTGGAGGGGTGGCAACAAGGCGCTTTTTCCCTCGTCATTTATTATTTCTCAAGTTTTATCACGGGACGCAAGTTTTAACCCCTAATCTGTTTCTCAAGAGATTCCGTAACGATTGAAAAGCAAGCAAAGCGCGTAGGTCTCCAGACCGAGCCGTAGGCATCGCGCTCAGTAGAAAAAGGATTAACGGGACTTAGACAAAAAAACAACAAGAAAACAGCCTCAAACACAGTCATGGCAATGAATTTACACCAACCCCCTAAAAATCGCTGAAACCCAGCTATATCCAGAAAACTGCTCAATCGAAGTAAAATAACTACTGTGTAAGGGTTTGAGACTGTTTTTGCCTCACGATTGTTTAAGTCCCGTTAACTATTGAAAAGCCTGTCAGTTAAGAATCCTAGACTTGCTCAGTAGGGATTACTTAAAATTCATGTTACCTTAAGGGAATTCATCTAAAATAGCCTGCAGAAATGAAAGTTTTGATAACAGGCTTTGAGCCCAATGATGAAGGGTTAAATGCCTCAGAGTTAACGGTAGTGTCGTTACGTGACAACTCCCCTCAAGAGCTTACTCCGTACATAGACAAGATTGCTTTCAAGATTCTACCTGGCAATACCAATACCCTTGGGGAAATCGTTGATGAAACTCTCAAAGCGTTGTCGCCCAATCTTGTTATTGGCATCGGGCAAGCCAAAGGTTATAATAAAATTGCTCTGGAACGGATGGCAAAGAATTTGAGATATTTTGTCACTCTAGACCGAGCGGGCAATGCGCCCAAAGGAGAAAAGGTGGTTCCAGAGGGTCCTGTTGCCTATTGGAGTACTCTACGCGATCAAGAAGGTTTAGTCTCCCAACTGGAACATCATCAGATTCCTGCTAGAATTTCCAATGATTGCGGCACTCATCTGTGTAATCAAGTCTTCTATCATTTCCTTGATTGGCAAATGCTTCATCATTCTGAGATGACAGTTGGTTTTATCCACATTCCAGTTTTACCGGAACAAGTGATTAAATATTGGGCAGACTCTCCATTTATGCCGATGGAGATGACTCGTCAGGCTTTGTCACTCATCATTAGCAGACAGATTCAACTTCTTAATTCAGTCTGATACGCGCTCTTGTGTCAACCTTGAATAATATGAGTTCGGGATCAGTAAAGGAGAGGTAGTAAGCTGAAAATAGCTACTTTCGTCACTTCATCTCGCTCGAAACCCTTAAGCAGTATATAATAATCCGGCTCTACCGAACCTGTTGTGTAAAACTGTTAGAGATTTACCCTTAATTGAACAAAAAGTAGGGATGAACTCTCTTCATCCCTACCCAATTAAACCGCTCGGTTTCCTTTTCCTCAACATGAAAAAAGACAAAAGCTCTCGAATCAAGTGAAGATCACGTTAGAGAGAAGCCACTTGAATTTCAATATTAGCCGTTACTTCAGGATGAAGTCGGACTTCAGCAGGATAGAAACCAATGCGACTAATATCATCCGGTAAAACCACACCTCGGCGATCAATATCTTGTCCAGTGGTTTCCTTAACCACATCAACCACATCTTGAGGAGTGACCGTCCCAAAAATGGCTTCTCCTTCACCCACTTGCTTACGAATCATAAAACGACCAATGGTTTCCAAGGCAGTTTTCCGATCTTGTGCTTCTTTGAGAATTGCTAATTGACGCTGACGTTCTTTTTCTTGTCGCTGTTCAACTTGTTTCAAAATTCCAGGCGTTGCGACACTCGCCAAGTTCTGCGGAATTAAATAATTACGGGCATATCCAGGAGCCACTTCGACCAAATCGTCTGCTTGACCGAGCTTTTTCACATCTTTGCGTAAAACAACTTGTACTCGTTTTGCCATGACTTTTACTATATTTTTCTAGAATTAACCGAAACAATCACCACCGGCGTTGGAAAAAGGTGGCACAAACTTTTATTTTACCAACAAAATTAGTAACTGGAGAAGCTCTATGAATGAAAGCCGGGATAAGGCTTATTTTTTATCGCGTCACCCATAGCCATCGGTCACAGTGATTTGCACCTCAATCGCTGCATTAGTTTTAACACGAGTGATGAAATCAATGCCTTGAGCAATTAACTTCTGCCAAAACTGAAAATGATAAAAACCTCGGTCGAGCCGGAGCAGAGTTTGAGGGGAAACTAAATCTAGTAAATCTTCTTCAAAACGAGTTAATGCAAGCACGAGGATTTTCGGCAAACCCAATTTTCACAGGCAACCGAGTGACTAAATCCATCACTACACCTATAAAGTCAAATATCATGCTGACGAAATTATCAATGATTGAGTCAGTTTAATCGAAAACCCTGAGCAGAATTTTTTAAAACAGAGAAAACATTCAAGAGCTTTGAAAAAAAAATAAGCCCCACCATCTAGGGTGAGGTAAACCTTGATCTAGATTGAGCTAGTGTTTAACGAGCTTGACATTTTTGGCTAAACCAATAAGCTCTAAAAAGCGGATCATCATCCAAGTCATATCAAATTCCCACCATTGCAAACCATGCCGTGCTGAATATTGGTAAGCATGATGATTATTATGCCAACCTTCACCATAGGTTAATAATGCAACCCACCAGCAATTACGGGATTGGTCTTTCGATTCATGAGTTTGATAACCAAATTTATGGGTGGCGCTATTAACAAACCAAGTACAGTGAAAGACCACTGCTAAACGGACAAAGACTCCCCAAATCACAAATGGCCATCCACCGAGTGCATAGAGGAAAAGTCCAAAGGCAACTTGAATGAGAATAAAATATTTTGATAAAAATTGATAGAACGGGTCGGAATTAATATCTTGTGTGTATTTAGGAATATCTTTTTTTAAGGGAATTTCATGAAGCATCCAGCCCATATGACTCCACCAAAATCCTTGATTAGAATCATGGGGATCAGCCTGATGATCAGAATATTTATGATGCATGCGATGCAAACCAACCCAGTCAATCACACTGCCCTGGGCAGATAAAGCGCCGCAAAAAACTAAGAAATACTCTAGCCACTTGGGTACTTCTAAGCTGCGGTGACTCAAAAGGCGGTGAAACCCTAAAGTAACACCTAATCCACCTGTAACCCAATGCATAAGCAAGGCAACTCCCACCGCTGACCAACTAAAAAAGTTGGGCAAAAAAGCAAGAAGTGCCACTAAATGAATCGATGTAATGTAGGCAAAAGTTACCCAATCGAAAGGTAGTTTTTTCTCGGTTGCAACAGTCATGAACTAAATTACGTTTCCTTATGAGCAGTTTAATGGTATTGTGCTGGTTCTAGCGGTTCTAATGCAAGACAAAAATTGAAATCAATTCTTAAATTTCTCAAAATTTTTGCACAAACTAGAGAATATGAACAGCCAACTCTTGTTAGAAAAAGCGCAAACAGCACTCTTTCCAATTTTTTCGAGAATTGACACCAAGGTCAAGCATAACGCAAAAAAAGTTCTGGAAGCATTTCGACAAGAACGGGTAGGCGTACATCATTTTGCTAGCGTTAGCGGTTATGGACATGATGATTTAGGGCGGGATACCCTTGATCGGGCTTTTGCTAGGGTGATGGGGGCTCAAGCAGCAGCAGTACGGGTACAGTTGGTTTCGGGAACTCACGCGATCGCGTGTGGTTTATTTGGCGTCCTGCGTCCCGGAGATGAAATGCTGGCAGTAGCGGGAAAACCTTATGATACTCTTGAGGAAGTCATTGGTTTACGGGAATCCGCACCCGGATCGCTGAAAGATTTCGGAATTTCTTATCGAGAACTGGCTCTTACCTCTCAAGGCAGTCTTGATTGGGACGCCTTAGCAACAGCCATCAGACCGAAGACTCGTTTAGTGTTTATTCAACGCTCTTGTGGCTATACCTGGCGCGAGAGTTTATCCATTGCTGAAATTCAAAAAATTGTGGAAGTGGTCAAGGGGCAAAACCCCAATACCATCTGCTTTGTCGATAACTGTTACGGGGAGTTTGTGGATACCATCGAACCGCCAGTGGTTGGGGCAGATTTAATTGCCGGTTCTTTAATCAAAAATCCGGGTGGCACGATTGTTACGGCAGGCGGATATATCGCGGGACGAAAAGACTTAGTAGAAGCCGCTTGTTGCCGTCTCACTGCACCGGGAATTGGTAGTGAGGGGGGAGCGACGTTTGACCAGAATCGGCTCTTATTTCAAGGACTTTTCTTGGCGCCGCAAATGGTAGGAGAAGCGATTAAAGGGACTCATTTGGTTGCTCATGTCTTCCAACAACTGGGTTATCCGGTGAACCCACTTCCTGAAACCCCTCGTCGCGATGTGATTCAAGCCATTAAATTAGGTAGTAAAGAAAAATTGCTGACCTTTTGTCGCGCGCTGCAGCAACAATCGCCAGTGGGGTCATATCTTGATCCTGTTCCCGCCCAAATGCCCGGTTATGAAAGTCAGTTGGTGATGGCGGGGGGAACCTTTATTGATGGCAGCACTTCCGAGTTATCTGCCGATGGACCCCTAAGAGAACCGTATTTGGTTTTTGTGCAGGGGGGAACCCATTGGACTCATTGCGCGATCGCGCTAGAAGCAATTATTGATGCCTTTACTCAGCAAGAGAAAGCAGAAGAATCATAATTTTTTACGTCTCATCCTTGGGGCAATGGTATGAGAATTAACCCCATAAAATTGAGCAGCTTTTGACATTTCTAAGTTCAATAATTCAGTATTTCCTAAATGAAACGTTTGCTCTAATCGTAATGGTTCAACATTTAAAGCTTGTCTAACTTGTTCTGCCACTGCTTTAGCCAGTAAGGGCGGAACCGAATTTCCAATTTGTCGAAACCCATGCCATTTTGTGACATGAAATCGAAACCAATCGGGATAAGAATGAAGTCGAGCCGCTTCTCGGACTGTAATACATCTTGGAAGATAAGGATGAATGGGGCGGGGCGAAGTAAAAGCACCTCGATTACTGGGCGTTCCCGCCCTTAACGTATTACAAATTCCCTCAGAATCAAGTTTATAAAAACGGCTAATCGGTTCAGTTTTTCCAGGTGGAGTTGCAGCGAATCTCGCCATTGATTTTTCTGTATGTTTTGTTCTCAAGCTAGCAGTTAAGAGACTCGAATCATAGTAACGGTAATAACTATAATCATCTTTAACCTCTCCAGTTTTTCGTAATTGATGACTATAGTAACTGGGAGTTCCAAATTCCGCTTTTACCGTATCTTGTGTCAAAAGTTCTGGATAGTTTTCAATAGTCGGTAAATCGGTAATTGCATCCCCAACAGTCGGACTTTCCAGTAAATCATGTTTTAATAATGTCACTTTGCTTTTTGCTGGTCTCGTCAAGTCTAAAGGATACTCAGGTAGAACTTGATCATGACGACATCCCAGTAAAAAAAGACGTTTGCGATTTTGAGGAACGCCAAAATTAGCAGCATTTAAAACTTGATACGGGTGTTGGACATGATAGTGATTCTCCTGAAACGCACCGATTAATTCTTCTAGTAATTGCTGTGACTTTCCGATTGCCATGCCAGCAACATTTTCCATGACAAAATATCGGGGTTGGAGTTCGAGGACTAACCGTAAAAAGTGAAAGACTAAGGCATTGCGATCATCGGTTAAAACGCGTTTGCCAATTAAAGAAAACCCCTGACAAGGCGGTCCACCAAAAACGACATCAATCTCTTGAGTTTGAATCGCAGAAGATTGTCGAATTTCATTTCCTGTTAATTGCGCCGCATCTTTACAAAGCACTGACCAAAACGGAAAATTAAATTCATGAGCTGCTGCATGGATGGGGTCAATTTCTACAGAAGCTAAAACATCAAACCCTGCTTGTTCAAACCCTAAGGTCATACCTCCTACACCAGCGAATAGATCAACCGCAATGGGACGTTTAGCTTGAAACTTGTTGCCCATTTCCTCAAGTTATTCTCCCCATTACTTTTTGGTAATGAAAACCGTCAACCAACTGCGATCTTATAAATTTAAATTAGGTTTTTCCTAGAAGATAACGCTCAATAATGTTGACAATTCGCTGAGACGCTTGACCATCCCCAAACGGATTAATTGCCATTGCCATGCGTTGATACATATCAGGATTGCTGAGTAACTCACTGGCTGCTTGCAAAATTTGGTGCGGCTTTGTTCCTACTAAGCGAGCAGTGCCAGCAGTTACCGCTTCAGTGCGTTCTGTATTGTCTCGCAACACTAAAACAGGCTTACCTAAACTAGGGGCTTCCTCTTGTAAGCCGCCCGAATCAGTTAATAATAAATAACAACGTTGCATTGCCCCCACCAGTTGGGAATAGTCTAAGGGTTCGGTTAAAAAGACACGAGGATGATTGCCTAATGCTGCTTGAATCGGCTGACGAACGGTTGGGTTGCGATGGAGGGGCAGTAAGAGCGCTGTATCCGGAAATTTTTCTAAAATCAGGTGCAAGCCCTCAAGGATTTGAGTGAGTGGTTGACCCCAATTTTCCCGGCGATGAACGGTTGTGAGTAAAACGCGGTATTGATTCCAATTTAAACTGGGGATATTGCAAGGCGGGTGGCGACGTGCCATGGTGAGCAAGGCATCAATCACCGTATTCCCAGTGAGATGAATTTCTCCGATCACCCCTGAATTTTCTAGATTTTTAACTGCTGCTTCTGTTGGGGCAAAATTAAGTTGAGCCAGTTGACCAATGAGGCGACGATTGGCTTCTTCCGGATAAGGGTTATACAAATTGTGAGAGCGGAGTCCGGCTTCAACGTGAGCCGTGGGAATTTGCTGATAAAATGCTGCCAGTGTTGCCGCAAAAGCAGTGGTGGTATCTCCTTGCACAATGACCAAATTGGGCTGAATTTCAGTAAAAAGGTTTTCCAGCCCTTTTAAGCTGCGACAGGTAATGTCACTGAGGGTTTGTTCCGCTTGCATGATCTGCAAGTCTTGATCCGCTTCGAGATGAAAGAGGTGCATCACCTGAGCAACCATTTCTCGATGTTGTCCCGTCAGAATAACAGAGGTTTTCAGTTGGGAGGAACGTTGACATTGCTGAATGACCGGAGCCAGTTTAATGGCTTCCGGACGCGTTCCTAGGGTGATGCAGACCGTACAGGAGTCAACGTTCATGCCAATCCCCCAATGACATTTGACAGCAGAGAATACTCATGAAATTGTCTGACCGCGGAAGGCGGTGACAGGCAAGCCTGCCGACCCAGCTGGAATCGAATTTCAGCTGGAAAGCGGCTGTGCCTTCCGCACCCGGAATTCGATTCCGGGGAACCTGTCACCTGGAAAGAGGTATAAGGGGAGTTTAACATAAGTCGCTTGCTCTCCCAATTTTTACTTGTGGATTTTACCGAATCGTCGATCGCGCTGTTGATAAGCCAGGAGCGCTTGATGAAAGGCACTGCGGTCAAAATCAGGCCAGAGCGTATCGGTAACATAAATTTCGGCATAAGCCAGTTGCCACAGCAAGAAATTACTCAACCGCATTTCACCACTGGTGCGAATCAATAAATCGGGATCGGGCAAATTGGCAGTATAGAGATGTTGGGCAAATAGCTCCTCATCGAGCTGTTCTACAGTGATTTTTCCTTGTTGCACTTGCTGCGCGATCGCGCGACAAGCAGCAATAATTTCTTGTCTTCCCCCATAATTGGTCGCCACCGTAAATTCAATCCCTGTATTCTTCGCGGTTTGTTCCATTGCTTGCGCGATCACCGTTTGCAACGACTCTGGAAGCACGGTTAAATTCCCCACAAATCGAATCCGCACCTGTTTTTTCATCATTTCGGCGAGTTCTCGCTGTAAGACACGCTCAAACAAGGTCATCAAGAAATCCACTTCTTCTGAGGGGCGCCCCCAATTTTCCGTGGAAAAGGCATAAGCCATTAAGCCAGGAATTCCCCAATCTTGACAACAACGCAGCAAATCTTTGAGCGCATCAACGCCTTTCCGATGTCCCATCACTCGCGGAAATCCTCGTTTTCCTGCCCAACGACCATTACCATCCATGATCACCGCCACTTGTCGAGGAAGACGATTCGCATCTAAATCTGGGGGAAGCTGTTCTAATAGAGTGGGCTTAGTAGTCATTTTTTACGATGAGACTTTGATGACAAAAGACGAAAACTTCGCTTTAAAAGCACTTTTCCCTGTGAGCCAATTTCACGGGTGAGGCGACCCAAATCGGGAGCCACAGTTTCCCGTTCTACAGTCGGCGAAAACCTTAATTCTAACAACTCTCGAAGTCGGCTTCGCGTCAGAGGTCGTTGCAAGGTTCCTTGTTCGGCAAGGGAAATTGAACCGGTTTCTTCTGAAACCACAATACACAAGCAATCTGAGATTCGTTCGGTAATCCCGATCGCTGCCCGATGGCGGGTTCCCAACTGTCGAGATAAACTTTTTTCGGTCAACGGTAAAATAACCGCTGCTGCAGCAATGCGCGATCCTCGTAAGAGCACCGCCCCATCATGTAAAGCGGTTGTTGTTTGAAACAAGGTTTGAATCAACTCACTGGAAATTTCTGCATTTAAGGTTACCCCTGGGCTTCTAAACTGACTCGGATCAATCGGATCGTTCGTTTCTAACAATAACAACGCTCCAATCCGTTTTTGCGATAATTCTCGTACCGCATCTAAAATCTGATCCAAGACATTATCAGGTTGGAGCTTATCATTAGTTGACGACGGAAACAACTGCCGTAATTGACCGCGCCCGAGTTGTTCGAGAAAGCGACGAAACTCAGATTGCAAAATCACAACAATCCCAACCGCCGAGCCAATCAACATTTTTTCTAACACAAATTGCAACAACCGCAATTGAAACAATTGGCTGAGATAAATGGCGACTAGCAACACCACAACCAAAATGATAAATCCCTGAATGATCCAACGGGTTCGGCTCTGTGGTTCTCCAAGTAAACGGATGACCACATAAACTAAGATAACAACGAAAACAACATCAAAAGCAGAAATTAACCAACTGGGAAGCGAAGAAAGAAAATCGGATAAGCCTGGGGAGGGCATTGTTGTGTAGAACAGACAAAAAACAATGGACAGTTAACAACAACAGACAATGAACAATTGTTAGTTGTTATTCATAACTGGTTAAAGGTGACAAAAAAAGAAACAACAACTGAATCTGAATGATCAATGATCAATTGTATTGAGTCTTGGCGGTAAATTATCTTGACTAATTAAATCTTGATAGGTTTCACGATTAATAATAATATCGGCTTGTCCTTCATGCACTAAAACCATCGCCGGACGCAGTAAGCGATTATAGTTGGATGCCATGCTATAGCCATAAGCCCCTGTGCTCATCACGACCAGCGTATCCCCTGCGGTTGTTTCTGGCAGTTTTGCTTCTTTAATGACCACATCTCCCGATTCACAATGTTTTCCCGCAACAGTGACGGTTTCCGTTGTCGGTTGGGACATTTTATTCGCCAACAGTGATCGATAAACAGATTTATAAGTGATCGGACGTGCATTATCGGACATTCCCCCATCGACAGCAATATAAGTTCTGATTTCAGGAACTTGCTTGCGAGAACCCACGGTATAGGCAGTGATGCCAGTTGTGCCCACTAATGAGCGACCGGGTTCACAAATTAATTTCGGTAGCGGGACTTCTGCTTCATGACAAGCAGCTTCAACCGCTTTGGCCACGGTTGCTGTCCATTCGCCAATACTCGGAGGATCATCCGCTTCAGTGTAGCGAATTCCTAAGCCACCGCCAACATTTAATTCTCGCGCCGGTAAGCCTAACGCTTGTGCCATTTTCAGCCACTTCACCAACACCCCGGCTAAATCCTGATGGGGTTGACGTTCAAAAATTTGCGACCCAATGTGGGCATGAACACCAACGAAATCTAACGCTGATGTTTTCACTAAGAAATCAAAAACTTCTGTGACCTGATTGGGATCAAAGCCAAATTTACTATCAAGATGTCCGGTCCGAATATACTCATGTGTATGACATTCAATGCCTGGTGTAATCCGCAACATGACTCGGGGGGAAGTTTCTGTTGCCAGTTGGGCTAAAGTTTTTAATTCTAACCAGTTATCCGCAACAATCGTGCAATTAGAAGCAATGGCTTCTTCTAATTCAGCGCGAGATTTGTTATTGCCATGAAAATAAATGTTTTGCGGATCGACCCCGGCTTGCAGTGCGGTATAAAGTTCTCCACCAGAAGCAACATCGATGCCTAAGCCTTCACTTGCCACTAAGGTACAAATGGCGAGACAGTTGAGGGCTTTCGATGCATAAATTACTAATGACTCTCCAGAATAGTTATTGCTGAAGCCATCTCGATATTGGCGACAAGCCGTGCGAAGACTATATTCATCCATGATGTAGAGGGGAGAACCAAATTGCTTAACCAATTCAATAACATCACAACCGCCAATTTCTAAATGATCTTGAGCGTTAATTTTTGCTGTCAGGGGGAGGAGGGATTGATTGGGAGAATCAGCAATTTCTTGCAGAAAATGGCTTCCTGTCGGTTGTTGCGTCGTTTCTGTTAAAACCATACTTAAATCTTTTGTCTTGGAAACGTTTGATAAAGCAGTCACCTTCCTATTATCTCGATTGATTGGCCAAAGAGCAAAAGAGTCACCGTTTAACAAGATAACTTGCCGGAAGAGCAAATCACCCTGCTAAGCAGTGACCCTTTCTTTTCCCCTGTAGAGATGAAATTAAATTAGTCTGTTTTGAATTTAGCTAACCTTACGATAAGGAACTTTCCTGTCGTAGTCAATATTCATGGCAGAGACTTTGGGTAAAGGATTCCCTTTCGCGCTGTTAAGGTTACGCGCAATATTCAAGTAGGCGCTGGGATCCCCTGCTTTGGGTTGCTTTTCTTGGGGAATAAAGCGACGAACCTGATTTTGCCAAACAATTTGGGGGAAGCCCAATTGTTGACGGTGGTAAGGACCATAGCGAGGGGTTTTGAGATTGAAGGGCGTTTCCCCTTCATCTTTTTGAGGAAGCACCCGACGCCGTTGATAAGGAACCGTATCTTCGCCAAAGTTGTTAAGATACTCTTCACTATTCAGTAAGTCTTCAACGAAACCGTTGATCCCTTTCGTTGCGACCACAATTGACCACGCAATTTTTTCTTGTTCATTGTAGACATCCCGTCCGAGAGCCCGCTGAACACAGAGTTCTACAAAGCGATAGTTGCTATTGGGTTCGTAGTTCAGACGACGGAAGGAATCAGAGGTGAGTAAGCCAAAGATAAAGTCTTTGACACTAATTTGACCGTAACGGAGTTGGGATTCCAGGAAACGTTGACGGTTACTGGCAATCATTTGGTGTTCGCTAAAAATTTGGCGGTAAGCCGCCCAAATAATCGCTTCCGCATCTTCCTCAGAATTCATCATTCCGGGAGTGGGTTTAATTTGTTCTTCACCAGGGACTTCATATCCTTCTACGCGCTGATTTTGGCTAGAAGGGACATAGTTCAACAAAGGTAAGGACACCGTTGAACCTCCTTTACTAAATTTTTCAAAAGTTTATCCTTCATCATACGTGACTGTGGCGGCAAAATCTCAGAAATCTTATAACTTCTTACCAATTTGTTACGAGGAATTGGGAAATTCTCAACTGAGATGGCTAGAGGTTTCAGGGCTTAATCCGACTCAGTCTCGCCCCAAAAAATACAAAAATCTTAAACAAACTATCGGGGTAACATCAATAATGCAATTACCTCATGCCCCTTACAAAGAGTACAAATCGCCTTGATCGCCTTCACCATTACCCCCATCGTATATATAATTCAGATAGCCTTGAGTACTATCTAACCGTAGTTCCCCAAAATGAAATTACCGCAGTTATCCTTCACCACGAGGATCGCCAACTACTTTTTACTATTGGCACTAATAACTGTAGCTATTGTTGGTGGAGTCGCTTATTTCCGTGCCAGGGAAGCCTTGGAACAGGCAGCATTCGATCGCCTAAACGTAGCTGCCACTTTGAAGGAAAATGAAATTAGGCGGTGGTTTGAAGATCGGCAAAGGGATTTTTTACAAACTACCCAGATGCCAGACGTGCAGGATAATTTGGCTATCTTACTTAATTCTCAGTCTGAAGCAGAAAAGCAACAGGCATACAAAGTATTAGAGAGATATTTAGTTCGAGTCAATGAGATTAAGCCCAGTCTCTCGGAAATATTTATCTTAGATCGCAGTAATAAAATTGTGTTTTCGACGAATAAAGAGCGAGAAGGAGATTATGAAATCTTAGCCAATATTACCTATGTTGAAGAGGTGGAAGAGGGGGCTAGTTTTGCACCGATATTTTATGTATCTCCCATTACTAGAAAACCCGCAATTACTTTGGCAAAGCCTTTAGAAAATCGTCAAGGAATGATTTTAGTAGATCTGAATCTCGAACGTATAGATAGCATTGTCAGAGAGAGAACAGGCTTGGGAGAGAGTAGTGAAAGTTATTTGGTAGGCTCATTAATTAGTAAGAATAGCTTTATTGCAGGAAAATCTAGATCGGTCAAAGATTTACCAAATGATATTGATAGCCCAGGCATTAATGCAGCTATGAGTGGCTTGAGTGGTTATGGACTTTATCGCAACTATGCAAACAATTCAGTATTAGGAGTTTACAGTTGGCTCAACGAACAGGATATTGCTTTGCTAGTCGAAGTCACCCAGGATGAGGCTTTCGCTCCTGCCCGTGAATTAGCTAGTGCGATCGTTTTAGTAGGCTTGATTTCTGTAGGAGGATTATTAATTGGGGTGAATTGGTTGGCATTACAACTATCTACTTCCCGCCAACAGTTAGAAAAATCCAGTCAACAGTTACAGCTAAAGGCTCAAGAAGCGGAAGCTGCCAACCTAGCTAAAAGCTCATTCTTAGCTAATATCAGCCACGAGTTACGCACGCCTTTGAATGCAATCTTGGGTTTCTCCCAGCTAATGTCGCGGGATGACACTATTACAAATAGTCAAAAAGAGTCATTAGATATTATTAATCGCAGTGGCGAACATTTGCTGAATCTGATTAACGATGTGCTGGAGATGTCAAAGATTGAAGCAGGGAAGATCGCCCTAAATAATGAAGCTTTCGATCTGCATCGATTGTTGCAAACAATTCAAGAAATGTTCCAAATTAAAGCCGAATCTAAAGGGTTGTGGTTTAAATTCGTACTGGCAGATAATTTACCGCAGGATATTATCAGCGATCCTCGCAAGCTGCGTCAGTTGTTAATTAATCTGTTAAGTAATGCGGTCAAGTTTACTCAGACTGGAGGTGTAACTCTAAAGTCATTTACTGGAAAAAGCGATCGCTTGTTGAAAGACAAAGTTAAGCTGTGCTTTGAAGTAGCCGACACGGGACAAGGTATTGCCTTAGAAGAATTAGACAAGTTATTCGATCCTTTTGTTCAAACTAAAAGTGGAATTCAATCCGAAGGTGGTACGGGATTGGGATTGGCTATTAGTCGTCAGTTTGCCGAATTGATGGGTGGTTCAATTCAAGCCTATAGTGTTTTAGGAGAGGGTTCGACTTTTGCTTTTAATATCCAGGTAGAATTAACAGAGTCTTCTCAGAGCAAAGTTTTACCTGCACCTCAAGTAATCAGACACCTTGCACCAGGACAACCTAAATATCGTCTTGCCATAGTAGACGATCGCGACACAAATCGTTTGGCTTTACTGAAATTACTACAGTCAGTTGGTTTTGAACCTCGCACTGCTAATAATGGAGTAGAAGCGATCGCTTTGTGGCATGAGTGGCAACCTGACTTAATTTGGATGGATATGAGAATGCCCGTCATGAATGGCTATGAAGCAACCCGAACCATTAAAAGTCATCCTCAAGGCAAAAAAACAGTTATTATCGCTTTAACTGCCTCCGCATTTGAAGAACAAAGAGAACAAGCTGTTCGGGCTAGTTGTGATGATTTTGTGCCTAAGCCTTTTTCCGAACAAACTATTTTTGATAAGTTAAGCCAATATCTAGGGGTAACTTTTATCTACGAATCAGAAGTTAAACATCCTGCTAATAAAGCTGCTAAAGCTTCCAATACTCTTACTTTTTGCGATTTAAAATCTTTGCCTCCAGAATTAGTCGCCGAACTAAATCAAGCTGCGATCGCAGTAGATGGCGAAAAAATACGGCAGTTGATCGCTCGAGTTCCTATGTCTCAACAGCATATTATTCGAGCAATTGAGGAAATGCTAAATAACTATGATTTTGACGGCATTATCAATTCAACAGAAAAATAGAACTTTTAAAGAAAAAACAAACAAAAGCATTAGAAATGACAGGAAAACTTTAAATAGAAATTATTGAATCTGTTGAAACATTATCGCTCATTACTTAAACAAGAAAAAAATCCTCAGAAGAAAGACAGAATTCAAGCACTTTATTGGATAAAAACCAACTTAGCTGAAAGTATATCCCGCTTTTGTCACTTTCCGATTTCTCTGATTAGGAAAAATCAAGTAGAATGAGGATGTTCTGTACAATCTGGACTTTGACAAATCTTTAATAGACAAGAAGTTCAGTATGGTTGTCACCCCGTGAGCTTTGTGACACGAACCCTATATTTAGGCCGATTAACCGCTTAAGCTGCTCCTAGACAACCTCGATAGCAGGAAACTTTTTGACTCGTATGTCTCATTATTTGTCAAGTACAATTTATACCAAATTAGATGCGATCACCCTGGAAGTTATTCAACAATTTTGGTTAATAAAATTTGTCTATTAAGATTTCTTTTCCATAACATAACATGTTGTAAGTTCTAATAGAACCATAATTGAGATCGAGATTAATCATCTAATCCGACAGTGCATAAGCTGACACGCATTTAAATTGGGATTTTTGAAGCCCAGACTCCTTACAGCAAGGCTGATCAGCGATCAAAATAAATGCATAGGAGCTTATAAATTCGAGAAGTCATGACCAAAAAACTTTTAAGTTATTTTGCTCTAGCGATGACTACCATTATGCTAGTTGTTGCCTGTAACTCCGATACTCAATTACAAAATGATGAGGTGGTAATGCGATCGCTAGTCGATCCTAATGTGCTTCAAATTTGGTGGGATAAAGGCTATAGTCCAGAAGAAGATGAAGCTTTGCAAAAGCTCATCAAAGGGTGGTCACAAAAAACTGGTAACAAGGTACAAGTTAATTTTTATACTTTAGATAAACGTTCGGAAAAACCTCAAAGATATCTTCAAAGTGGTATTGCTCCCGATATTTTTATGAGTTTTAAAGCCGAAAGCACTCTCAACGCGAGTTTAGCATGGGAAGGAAAATTAACAGATGTTAGCGATCTAATCGAGCCAGTTAAAGAATTTTATGACCCTGGCGCACTCGAAACAGCTTACTACTACAATAACGTCAGCAAAAAATGGAGTTACTATGCAGTTCCAGTACACAGAGCTGCACTGCACGTTTATTACTGGAAAGATTTACTAGAAAAAACAGGTCGCACCGCAGCAGATATTCCTCAAGATTGGGATGATTTTTGGCAATTTTGGATAGATGTAGGAAAAGACTTAAACACTAAGCATCAACAAAATATTTTTCCCCTCGGTTTGCCTATGTCTGTGGAAGCGGGAGATACTTATCAAGCCTTTGAGCATATTTTGGAAGCTTACAACGTTAAGTTGCTCGATGAGAATGGTAATTTATTAGTAAACGATCCTCAAGTACGTCAGGGTATTATTCAATGTCTAGATTGGTATACGCAGTTTTATTTACAAGGATATATCCCCAAGGATGCGGTAGATTGGAATAACGCTGCAAACAACCATCAAATACTAAATCGAGAAATACTGACAACTACTAATGCGTCCCTTTCAATTCCTGCTGCATTGCGTCAAGATATTGATGCTTATCGCGATCGGTTAGGTATTGTCGAATTACCAAATAAACCTAACGGCGAACCGATGAATCATATATTTCTGGTAGAGCAAGCAGTAATTTTTGATGATGCAGCACATCCAAAATTAGCCAAAGAATTTCTGGCTTATTTGATACAACCAGAAGTAATGAATACTTTTCTCAAAGAGTCAGGTAGGCACTCTCCAGCACATTCATCAATTATTCAAGATCCTTATTGGACTAATCCTGAAGATCCTCATACTTCGACAGTAACTAAAACTTTAACTAAAAGTAAGATTAAATCGATTTACCCTACTAACAGTCCTGCTTATAGTGTTGTTCTCAAAGAAAATATTTGGGGTCAAAGTCTAGAAAAAATTGTACTTGAAGGTATGACACCAACCCAAGCTGCTGATCGAGCGACCGCTCGAATTGCAGAAATTTTTGAGGAATGGAAATAGATAAAGATAACTATGACCAAAAAACTTTTAAGTTCTTTTGCTCTAGCAATGACTACCATTATGCTAGTCGTTGCCTGTAACTCCGATACTCAATTGCAGAATCATGAGGTGAAGACGCGATCGCTAGTCGATCCTAATGTGCTTCAAATCTGGTGGGATAAGGGTTATATTATTGAAGAAGACGAAGCATTTAGGAAAATTGTTAGCAGTTGGCAGCAAAAAAGCGGTCAAAAAGCGGAAATCAAATTTTATACTCCTGACAAAATAACGCAAAAAACTCGGAGGGCTATTCAGGCTGGTAACTCTCCTGACATTTTATTTTCTAGTCGTGCTGAATATCCACTACTTGCTTGGCAAGGTAAACTTGCAGACGTTTCTGAAGTAGTTGAACCTGTAGAACAACTTTATACAGATACTTCGAGAAAAGCAGCTTATCTTTACAACAACGTTGTCAAAAGACAAAGCTATTATAGTGTTCCTCTTCATCAAGGTACTATTCATATTTTTTATTGGAAAGACTTGTTAGATCGAGTCGGCAAAAAGCCTAGCGATATTCCTCAAGACTGGGATGAATTTTGGGAATTCTGGAAGACAATACAGCAAGAACTTCAAAAACAAAAGCAAGATATTTATGCCTTTGGCATCCCTTATTCTCAAAAAGCTTCAGATACATATTATTTATTTGAACAGATTTTGGAAGCCTATAATGTAGCAATATTTGACGATCGCGGAAATTTACAAGTTGATGATGAGAATGTACGTCAAAGTATTGTCGATTGTTTGAAATGGTATACCAATTTCTACCAACAAGGTTATGTGCCATCTAGCGCATTAAATTGGTTAGACCCTGACAATAACCGTGAATTTCTTAACCGCAATGTCATAATGACACCCAATCCAACTCTTTCGATTGCTATTGCCTTAAACGAAAATCGAGAAGACTTTGCCAATAGTTTAGGTACTATGGAGTTTCCCTATAAGCCTGATGGAAATTCTATTCGACATCTAGTTTCTGTCAGACAAGCAGTAATTTTAACGGAAGCAAAAAATAAGAAATTAGCTAAAGATTTTCTATCTTTCCTGATTCAACCAGAAGTTATTGGTAATTATCTAAAAAGTGCTGGAGGAAGATACTTACCAGCAATAACAGCAGCAAAACAAGACTCTTTCTGGACAGACCCTCAAAATATTCATGTTTCGACTGCAACGAAGACATTGACTAACGGTCAAACAAGACTGTTTTATTCTACTCAACATCCTGCTTATAGTATGGTCTTAGAACAAAATATTTGGGGAGAGGCTTTTAATAGTATTATTGTGGATAAAATTTCTCCCGAACAAGCTGCCGATAAAGCGATCGCTCGAATTACAGAAATTTTTGAGGAATGGGATAGAGATAGTTGATTTTCTTGGTTCATAATCCTTACCCAACTAGCAATGCCAAAAAAAAGAGGAAAAGATAGAAGATTAAAATTATCACATTGTCAATCTTGAAATCTTTCCTCTTCAATAATGTATTTGGGTAGTGATTGCTATAAGCTCCTAAACTAATGCTGGCTCTGCTGACTCTTCTGCAACTAGTTCGGGAATTAATTGTTTTAAGCCCTCAAATATTTCCTCTTCTGTTTTGAATCGTTCGCGCTCTAGAAAAGATATATCCAGGGTACTTTTGACTGTTGCAGCTTCTAATTCTATGAATTTTTCTGAAGGAGGAAGTGACGGAACGAACAGCAGCCATTTGTCAATGATACCCTGTGCAAAGGGTTCCAAGATGCTCAAACTCTTGTGATTGGCGATCGCAACTGCTAATTCTTGGTTAATCACCTTCATTTGTTTAGCAACGGAATTGGCAAAATCATCGCGAATTTTATCCAACTCAGTCTTTCTCTTATCTCCAGCTAAATTTTCGTCCTTGCCTATATCCTTCAAGTCTTTAAATCTATCGTAGGAACTTTCTAAATCGGCAACAATTTGTGAGTCTTTAGAATCAATTTCTACACTCTTAAACTGCTCGATCATCGATTCATAAGCATCATCCATGCTATCGACTATATCGTCTACAGTTGCGTCGAATTCTTCAAGAACGCCATAATATCCTATGACTAAAGTCTCTATGGCTTCATCAGTTTCTTCTTCCAAAACCAGATCGAATTCAGTGGCAACTGCCTCAAGTGCTTCTTGATTGACACTGCCATCGGCATTTTTGCAACCATTCAGCACAAAGTTATAAGTACTAATGGTAGATTCATAATCTTGAAGCATTTCATTTAAATCTCGCTTTATTGCAGCTTCTGCTTTTTGCTGTTGGATCAGGGTGAAAATACTGAATCCAAAAGAACCGACATTAACCAGCTTATCAACCCCCCGTAACATCATACTTCCGTATTTGGTAATGCCAGAGCGGACTTGTTGGACCCTGTTTTTTTTGGCTTCCTGACTGTCGCTTAATTGCTCTGGGTTTTGACTACCAACACCCATGTTGTTGGGACTAGTATCTGCTCCAGGAGCATTTGCTCCTGACTCGCGCTTTTTGTACTGACTATAACCTAAGAATCCTGCTCTCAAACCAAGACCAGAACTCGCAAGACCAATAATCATATAATTGGGACCGAGTTGTTGTTGAATCGCTGTTAATTTGTCTTGGCTATCATCACTTAGATTGTTACTTAGTAAGGCTGTATTTTCAAACCATGTATAGGTTGTGGGAATACTACTATTTAATTTCTCTTTCAAGGAATCTAATGCTGCAATCTGTTCAAATGCTAACCCTTGTCTTTCGGTAAAATCATCATTGATACCGTGTAATGAGGTAATAGCTGCCAGTAAATTAGTGATATCTGTATTGGCTTGAGTAACCTGACTCATCATTGTGTCATACTCAACTCCTTTTTCAGTTACCCTGTCAATCAATGCCTTGATTTCTGGATCGGTGACCCCTAATGCTTTGGCAATTTCGTTACCGATCAGAAACACATCCATACCAGCATCAGCAATTTCTACGGTAGTCCAAAGACCCTTAGAGATTTTCACTGCCTTTTCAAACTTGGTAGATGCTCTCGCAGCAGTAGTTGCTGCTTTTGCTGCATTGATTAAACTAATAAAGCTCATGATTTTCTTCTCCTTTCAATTAAGTACTAAAAAACAATCGTTACTTTCACTTACTAACCAACATCAGCGATAATTGACTTGGCTTCTTCTTCATCAATTGACGGGTCACTGGCGACAATCATCGCCACGCGGACATCATAGGGTAGGCTTTTGGTGCTTTGAGCTATTTTGATTGCGGTAGCGCGGATGCCCTCAAAAGATACCAAGCGACTACGTAATTTCTTTAATGCTTCTGCTTTATCCTCGACCCAATTATCCCAAGATTCTTCTGTCTGCTTAGGTTCAATGGTATTGAGTAGTTCATTAATTCTCAGATTGATTTCTCTCAGTTCCCCTCGCAAATCGGTTAAGTCTTGATTGGATTCTGCTATACCATCATTTAACTCTTTAAGATATTGCTCCAGTTTGTCTTTCTTGGCTTCCAACTCGGAAATAGATAAACCTATATCTAGTCCGACGGATGCTACCGCTAAAACCCCCGATGCTCGTCCTGCTAGTTTGCCAATCTTCGTAAATTTGGACGCTTGGGAAACTTTTGAGACTTTTGTTAGCTTAGTGGTGCAGAAAACTTTCATCGAAGTCCATAAGGGAAAACAGTCACTTTGGAAAACTCAATGCGAGTGCTGAGCTCCTCTCTTTTTTTCCGTGAAGCACAAGCTGATGGCGGATGAGTTCGTGGCAACCCGATCCAAGCAGGAAGAGGAAGCCTTTGATAGCAAAGTCGATTTAATTCCCGTAAACCGAGTTGCAGAAAGCTGAACCCTCTTTGAGAGTGCCAATCAAGACGAGAACGTTGTCCTTGCATCAGCAAGTGGACCGCCAAGGAAATAGCAATAATCGTTGCCGTAGCTAGAAGCATCAGTAAACCCTGCAGAGCTTGAGGGGTTCTGAGACGGGAACGGAGTAAGCTAAAGCCGGAAGATTTGTAATCCTTAAAGTGAGGCTCAATCCCACCAAAGCGTTGTCCATAAAGAAAGAAGGTTTGTAAACAGGGAGCAGTATTGGTAATGACAGCCCAGGGTTCTTCCGCATGGGAGACCTGAGCAGTAGCTAGATGACAGTGAATATCTTCAAGTACCGTAACCTGGGAGAAAAGATAAGCCTGTTGTAGCGGTGGCAATAAATGTTTAACGCTTTTGCTCCTTTGATCACAGAAAGTAATCTTGAGATCTGATTTCGCCCGAATGGCCCAGGACCAAGATTGTTCCTCCAACCAACGGATTAACTCACCATGTTCAAAGCCTCGGTCGGCTAAGAGGGTGATCTGAGAGTTATTAGGTAATAGTGAACTTGCTCTTTCGAGCACCTCTCGGTAATCTTGATAGCTGATCATGGCACTGCGATGTTCCAGCACCTTTTGAGCCAAGGGAAAAGAGCGTCCTCCCCAAGCCATGCACACTTCCACTAGACAAAATTCTTCCCAGAACTGGCTTGTATCCAAAGTCAGGATTAATTCACTTCCCTCCCAGCCTTGAAGAAATTGCTTGATTAGAGGATCATAAAATGTCTCAGCGGTAATCCTGGGATTATTTACAAAGTAACTTAATCGTTCCATCTGAGAACGCGCTTGACAATTCCGGTGAGTCAAGTAGGTAATCCAATGGCTTAGACAAGCACTTTCTGATTGCAGGATGGCTGCGACATTTTCCGCAAAACCGATGAGATGTCGTTTATCCTTGGGGATAATCCATTGACGCAGTTGACTATGAAGTTGATGATAGAGAAGAGGGGTTGACATGGGTTTGCTTTGGTTAGGGAACTTTAGCATCCCATAATAAGCCCCCGCCTGTCATCTGGCTTCTTCCAAAATTTCCCATCTCTCAATACTTTTCAGAGTTTTCTGTACCACTAAGCTTTTGTTAGTTTCGAGGCTTTAGCCAGTAAACCAACTGAAGACAGGGCAGAAACACCACTGGCGGCATCGGCACTCATTCGGGAGATGATAATTCTTTGACCTATTTCATGCCAATCTGTTTTGTACTTGTCGATGTCGGTGATTGGAGTTGGCGAAATATCGAGTATTTTAGCCCACTTTTCCCAACCAGGAATTTGAGCGGCTTTTTCTAGGAGTTGATTGACCTCATCACTGATTTGTATGAGATTATCAATATCCAGCAACATTCTCTCCAATACAGAAGCCTTATTATCTCTCTGAAGTTCTATGCGCTCCCCTTTCTTTAGCAAGCGGGTAATTTCCTTGTGTTTAGCGCGAGCTTCATCTTCCATGTCTTTTAAAAAACCATAGTGGTTCTTCTCGATCGCCTCGGCAGCACTAATTATGCCTGCATCTGACATGGCTTTTTTAGCAGCTTCCATGTCATCATTAAATTGAAAACCCGTACTGACATTGGCAAGATCGATCGCCGTGTCTGTCACGATGCGTGTCGCTGATGTACCCACATCTTTAGCCACTGATGCGACTTCGTTTACCATTACATCCCCGACATCCTCAAAGGTTTTTCCGATACGTTTAAAAAATTTCATCGATTGAAGATCCTCCCTAGTAGTGAATAGATTTGAAGAAATCAAAAATAGGCATTTACTTGATTTCTTGATCGGTATTCAACTGTAGAATCGGGAAGAAGTCGGGATTGAAAAATATCTTCTTACTAGACTATAGCTTTTGCTGAATTAGTGAGATACATCACTATCAACCATCAACAAAAACCAAGGTCTCGAATGTATCACATCCAAATGAGAACTGCTATAGATGAAAATATGCGCAAAAAACTTTCAAATAAACTGTGCGATCGCTGGTTAGATAAAGAAGTATAGCAACCTCAAATCATTTTGGAGAATAACCAATAACTAATAACTAATAACTAATGACACTCATAATCTATAACTCTTCATTTTTAAATGGGATTGCTATAGCAGCGATCAATGAGATGTAAAATTCAAGCAACATGATTATTCTCTGTTTCTTATCTCCCAAAAATGTCTAGAGAACTACAGCACAAACCTAAAGCCGATATCCTTGCCATTGACGATACGCCTGAAAACTTGTCTTTATTGTCTCAAATGTTAACGGAGAAAAATTACAAAGTTCGCAGCGTTACCAAAGGTTCGACAGCTATTCGCGGGGCAAAAGCAGTACCCCCCGACTTAATTCTGCTAGATGTAAAAATGCCCGAAATGAACGGTTATGAGGTCTGTCAGCAACTAAAGGCAGACGATCGCACCAAAGATATTCCGATTATCTTTATCAGTGCCTTGGGAGATGTGTTTGATAAGGTAAAGGCATTTCAGATAGGTGGGGTAGACTATATTACCAAACCGTTTCAGGTAGAGGAGGTATTAGCGAGATTAGACACTCATTTAACCATTCGCAATCTGCAAATTAAGCTAGAAGCGCGAAACAATCAACTACAGCAGGAAATAGCCGAAAAAAACGCAGCCGAAGACAAGTTTGCCAAAGCCTTTCGTGCCTGTCCTAACCCTATTGCGATCGCTACTTACGAATCGGGACAAATACTCGAAGTCAATGAAAGATTTCTCCAAATGAGTGGCTACAGTGCCTCAGAGATCATCGATAAAACTCTCGAACAGATCTATTCACCATCTGCTTTAACCGTATATCAACAAGCACTAAGCAAGTCGAATACTCAAGGTTTTGTTCGCAACCTAGAATTAGAATTTCCCACCAAATCGGGTCCAATCAAAACAGTTTTACTATCAATGGAGTTAATTGAAATAGATGGGACAAAATGCACTCTACAAATACTCAACGATATTACCGAACGCAAACGCGTTGAAAATGAATTTATCTCCTTAGTCAGTCACGAACTTCGCACCCCCATGACTTCAACTATTGGTGCGTTAGATTTATTAAATTCTGGTCAATTAGGAACATTAAGCGATCGCGGAAAACAAATCTTACAGGTAGCCATCCGCAATAGCGAACGTTTAATTCGCTTGGTTAACGATATCCTCGATTTAGAAAGAATGAAGTCAGGTGAAATTGTGATCGAGCCTGCTGAGTGTAACCTCAAACCCCTGTTAGTCCAAGCTACAGAAACCATGCAGGCAATGGCTACTAAAGTAGAAGTTGAATTAGTTTTAGAACCCTGCGATGTAGTTTTAAGCTTAGACAGCGATCGCCTTTTGCAGACATTAACTAACTTACTCAGTAACGGGATTAAATTTACCCAAGCTGGAGGGAAAGTCAAACTAAAAGCCATCGTTAAAAATAATATTTGTCAAATATTAGTCCAAGACACGGGTAGAGGTATTCCCGAAGATAAATTAGAATCTATCTTTGAACGTTTTCAACAGGTAGACGCATCTGATTCCCGCAGCAAAGGCGGAACAGGATTAGGGCTAGCTATATGTCGTCATATTGTTGAAGGACACAACGGCAAAATTTGGGTAGAAAGTGTTTTGGGTAAAGGTAGTGCATTTTATATTGAATTGCCAGTGTTGATGGACAATTAACAATTAACAACCATAAATATAGCAATTCTTATTCTCATGAAGTACATCCTTCATTCCCTGTTCCCTATTCCCTAAACCGATAATTTTGTACCTCACCCGCTTAGGAAGTGCTATAAAATGTTCAATGTTCCCTAGTTTCTCTCGATCGCAGTTTAAATTAAGTTAGTCGGATTTATAGGGTGATGCAACCATGAGTAAAAGTATCCTAATTATTGATGATGAAGAAGATGTTAAAGACATCGCCCAAATGGGATTAGAAATGGCAGCAGATTGGAAGGTGATTACCGCCAGTACGGGTAGAGAAGGCTTAGGTTTAGCAGAAAGTAGTCAACCAGAGGTGATTCTTTTAGATTTAATGATGCCTGAATGGGATGGTAAAGAAACCCTCAAACAACTCAAAGCCAATTACAATACGGCTGCTATTCCCGTAATTATGATGACGGCAAAAAATAATTCGGCGATCGCATCTGAACTAACAGAATTAGATTTGGCAGGAGTAATCACCAAACCTTTTCGCCCTTTAGAATTACCCGATCGAATTACTAATATTTTGAGAACTAAGGTCTGAGGCAAGCTTTATACAGAGAATGTAGGCTTTTACAATCTTGCAGAAACTCCGCTGTAGCACAGTTAAAGGCGACTTGAAACCTTTCTCCTTCAGGAGAAGTAAATACTTGTTTTCTGAGAATGCTAAGTAATTCTGCTAAGTGTCTTTTGCCCTGAGTTTTATCTAAGTTGGGCATCCCAACAATAAAGTCACCATTGCCCCAATAGCTTGTTACTTCATCATGGCGAAAAGCAGCCTCAATTACCTTGCCCCACTGCGCCAAAATGCGATCGCCTGTTGAATATCCATACTTAAAATTAATTTTTTGAAGTTCTTTAATTCTCAACACAGCCAAACAAAATGGTCGAGCGTTATCTTTAGCCTGTTGTAAGTGTCTTTCTAATTCACGACTGCTTTGGCTGCGGTTGCTTAATCCTGTTAGGCGATCTTGAGTAGCAAGGCGTTGTAAGAGACGGCTACGGTCTAATCTGTTTTGAATTCTGGCAACTAATTCAGCACCAACTATGGGCTTAGAAATATAGTCATCTCCACCCATTTCAAATATCTGTTGAATGGTTTGAGCATCCTGTCGGGCGGTGAGAAACAATACGGGTAACTCTTGCCAATCTGGATCGTTGCGAAGAGTCAGACATAATTCGATACCATTGGTTTCTGGCATTTCTACATCTAGAATTATCAAATCGGGTTGAGTTGCTTGCAACACTTCCCAGAAGCGTAAAGGCTGTTCTAAAGTACTAACTCTGATTCCCCACGGTTCCAGAATTGAGCGTATGGCATCCAAAAAGATAACATCATCATCGACAATTAAGATTGATGCAGTTGTAGATCGATCTTGTTCGATTAACTTACTAATAGTTTGCCAGACTTTTTGGGGAGTAATGGGCTTAACCAAGAAGCTACTCGCACCAGCACGAGTCGCAGCTAGGCGATCTTCTATACTATTAGTATTAGATAAGATTATGCTCGGAATTGGAGGGGTTAGAGAATTTAGCTGACTAACTAAAGCCAAATATTCTCCTCGATCATAAGTTAGATTGGCATCGATCGCTACTAGGGAAGGTACGTTGTGTTCCAGCCATTTCTGGGCTTGAGAAACATTATCCGATCTATGCCAGCCCGATCTTTGAGTTTTGGCTAAATATTGTAATTCCTCAATCAATTGCAAATTGTCAGAGATTAATAATAGATTGGTTCGATCTGTAGTTTCAGTAGAGACAGTTTCATCTAGTGCCAACAGGCGATCAAGATCTTCTACGAGAGTAATAAACTGTTCTTGCTGTTGAAGATTTAATTGTGCATTATCTTGCAGTAAGGTTTCGATTTCACGGGCAATATCTGTCTCTGCATCTCTCGAAAACATTCCCAAAACTCCTGCCATTTTATGAGCCGATCTTTCGGCATTGTGGTGTAATTCTGTGGTTAATTCAGTCTTTTTAACTGCTAGTACGGCATTTTGCAATACCTTCATCCGCTCAGACATTTTTGCTTGATATTTAAGCCACATTTGCTCCATCTTGCGATTAAATTCCTGCTCTACAGGAGCAAAATTATTAGTCTTAGATTGTTCGGATTCAGCAACTTTAGGATTTAGACGATAACCAATACCGTAAACATTTTCGATCCAATCAACCACCCCTGCTTTTTTGAGCTTTTTCCGCAGTCCTTTGATATGTGCCTTAACGCTGTCTTCTAAAGGCGGATCGTCAAATGTCCAAAGCTTATCTAAAATTTGCGATCGACTAAATACTCGTACAGGATTGCGTAAAAAGATTTCCAATAAACTGTATTCTTTAGCAGTAAGTTTTATGGGCTGTTGTTGATAGCTAACTTCACAACTATTAGCATCTAAAGTTAATCCGTTGACATCTAAAACATTAGTAGTAGCGACTTCTCCTCTACGAGATAATGACCTCACTCTGGCGTTTAATTCTTCTAAATCTAGAGGCTTAGTGAGATAATCATCTGCCCCTGCATCCAATCCAAGTATGCGATCCTGGCTGGCATTTTTCGCAGTCATTAAAAGAATAGGCGTAGCATAGCCTTCAGAACGCATTTTTTCGCAAAGACTGACTCCATCTAATCCTGGCATGTTTACATCTAGCAGAACCATTTCGTACTCTCCTGTTTGCACGTACTCCCAACCCATTTGTCCATCTTCTGCTGCATCTACTATATGACGTTGCCCTGATAAAGAACGTTTGAGAACGTCTACTAAAATTTTGTCATCGTCTACTACTAAAATTCGCATTTCGGCGATCACTTTTTTCAACTCAACTCAATTAATATCATTAAACTAACTAGGGAAGAACTAGAGAAGTTTTCTTCATCCTATGTCTATTTCGATTTATCCCTCTTCTAACAATTTCTCGACTTCTGCCGAACTTCTGGTGGGAGCCAACATCAACACACAGACCTCCGCCGATGTGGCCACCCAAACCCAATATTTGATGCCATCAATACAGTAGGTCGTTTCGTCAACACATCTTATTCCAGGCTGTTTGATGTACTTCAACCACTCTCTAGTCAACGGGTCTCAACTTTCGACAAACCATTGGTGCATCTTGTTTTTGAGTCGCGGTTTTTCAGCTTATCCCGCTCTTCTTTCAATTTTTCAATTTCTTGCTGCTGTGCAGAGATTTGTTGCTGCTGTACGGAGAGTTGTTGGTCTTTTTGGTCAATCAGTCTTTGTTGAAGGGATAATTGTTGTTGCGCCTTGACTAGCCACTCAACCATTAGCATATTGGTCGCCACCAGTTCGTTGGTAGCGGCTATGATGGGCAGAGAATCAATGGTGGCATTTTTGGTCATAACCCCCAATATACATAAAAATCCTCGATTTTACCTTTCCGTTATCAAGATATCTTCCTTATTGCGATCAGCAGTAACAATATACAGACATTTACGATCGCAGACTTTTTCAAAATCTTCCCTTGTTTTTCCCGATTACTTTTTAAATTGAGCTTACCTTCCTAGAGAAACTCTTTTGAATACTTACCATTGAGCGAATAAAAAGATCCCCTGCCCCTCCCAGGAGGGAAATTAGTAGGGTAATTACGTACCAAATTAGAAGAGTTCAATTATTAAAAAGAAACGAGGAAACTAAAATGTCAATTAACAAAGTATCAGACGATCGCCTTAATTCCTTTTACGGTCAAAACCCTGATTTTGATATCCTTGAGTTTAATTTTCTCAATGGAGAAACTAACAATTTAAATTGGGAAAATGTAGAGCGAGAAACAACTTTAGACCTGCTAAAAAAATATCAACGTTTATTACGAATAAATCCTAATCCAGAAATTGCCAAAAAGTTGCTTAACGCGCCTTCGCCGTCACTCGTTCCCCGCCTTGCAAAGGCGGAGCTTGCGAGTGACCGCATTCCGCGGTCAGAATCTAGCATCCAAAGTCGCTCTCTAGCAGCACAATCCCCAGGAGACGAGCAGCAGGGAAATAAGTTGGGAGTGAGTCTTGATTCGGCTCATGCGATCGCATCTATGACAGAGGAGCAATTTGCCAAGCTGCTTCCTGGGGATGAAGAAACAGCCAGACAAATGCACAAAAAGGCGATCGATATTAAAGCCAAAACCCAACTGCTGTGGGCTAATATGAGAGATGCAGTGGCTGCTCCTCATTTTCGAGCTCTGCAGGTTAGTGCTGTTGATGAAAGCGATCGCGCTGCACTTGCTCTAGATATTCCCAGCTATCAGGAAATGTTTGGGGATCTCGACTATGTTGATTGTGACCATTGCGGTTCAATGTTTGGTCCTGCGGCTTATTTTGTCGATTTAATGCGGATAATTGACCAATATATTACTAAACCCAATCAAGACAGCATTAGTCAAGCAGGAGGTCTAACATTAAATCAGCGTCGTCCGGACTTAGAAGAAATTGAACTAACTTGCGACAATACTAATAGTTTGCTTCCTTCTCTCCAAATTATTAATCGAATTTTAGAGGCACGAGTCAAAACAGCATTGCAAAGCTCAGATGCCTTGCAATCTTTAGCTACTGAACCCTATCCCTTTACTCTACCTGTTAATTTTCCCCTAGAACAAATCCGCAGCTATTTAGGACATCTGAAAACAGATTTAGGGACTATCTATCAAACTTTTGATGTTAACGAATTAGCCATTGCCAGAGAATATATTGGACTTTCTTTAGAGGAATATAATCTGATTACCAATTCCGAAACTGACGAAACAAAATTAAAAGAATTATACGGAATTGAAGATTTAGCAAGTCTGAATAATGTTGAAGTATTTCTCCAACAAACGGGATTATCTCGCACAGAATTACCCGAATTACTCGAACAAAATCTCGACCAAGAGGAACTGAATGCAGGGGTAGCTCATAACTTTTATATCAATCAAGTTTTAGATAATCGAGCTGTTCAAATCACAACAAACGAGACAAATTCTGACGGAACTCCCACCATCGAAAACCTGACTTCCGAAACCTTAGACCGAATTCATCGTTTCATTCGTCTTGCTAAAAAGCTGAACTGGTCTTTTGCTGACCTCGATTGGGTACTGACCTCAATTACCGCTACTGAAATTAACGAAGAAGCAATTAAAGACATTGCCAACATTAAACAGTTACAAGACCAATATAAGCTGCCTCTAGATGTTTTGTGCAGTTTCTGGCACCCAATGAAAACCATCGGCAATGGTAGCAATACTGAAAAACCTCAAAGTTTGTTCGACCGAGTATATAACAATCCCTTTAAAGACATTCTTGGTGATGGATTCTATCCTCTTCCCGATGAGACCAAAGAAATCGACTTAAATAGCCTCGAAGAACAAGCTGAAACTAATCCAGTTGTCGGAAGAATATTAGCTGCTTTGCGACTAGATGTTAACCAATTAATTGATATTTTACAAGCAATTTGGAGAGAGGAGAATACTGTTGATTTAACTGTTGAAAATTTATCCCAGCTTTTCCGCACTAGCCAAATATTGCGATCGCTGGGATTAAACATTGAGGAATATCAAATTTTATTGAGTTTCCTAAGCATAGAATCGATCGGTGCTGTTTCTATTGACCAATTCCTCCAAATTACCGAGTTGTGGCAATGGATGAATTCATCTAATTTTGAGATTGATGAACTAGACTACATTCTAACTGGTAAACTTGGCTCCAATCTTGATATCGGATATTCAGAAACTGATGTCATTGAAGCGATGCGATCGCTATGGAACTTAGCTGTAAATTCACTGCTCAAACCTTCTGATTTTATCAGCGAAGAAATTGACAAGTCAAAATCACAAGCTATCTTCGATAAATTATTAGAAAATAATTACATTGCCGAAGTTACCAGCGAATACGAGAATATTCTCCAAGTTTCCCTGGATAGTAAAATTGCGATTGTCCTCGATCGTGATTTTACAGATATTGATTTCACAGATACTGATTTCACAAATGATGGGGAGTTTGCGGAACTCATACAGGAAATCAGCAAGATCGTCAATGACAATGACCAAGAGCAGCTAAACAAAGATCGGCGCGATCGGCAAATAAAATATTGCTTGCAAATACTGCAACAAGCTACTGAAAAACAAATAGAAGAACTCACAGAAATTGCTTCATTTTTTGCCATTGAAGCTGACTTAGCCATTAGTTTACTTGACTATACTGCTATTGCGACCCAGACTCCCGATTATGTCAAGTTTCTGCTCACTCCAGTACTACAAGAACAACAAGAATGGTCGGATATTGTTGATTTTTTCCGCTTTCTCTCAAGAATACTAATACTAACCCAAAAACTAAAACTTACTCCCACTGAACTTCAATGCGTAGCAGACAATCAAGAAACTTTTGGTATTAACGAACTATCTCAATTAAGCATCAACAATATTCAAGCAATTAGTGACTTTAAAGAATTAATTGCAGCTTTTGGCGATGAAAAAAATGAATTTGTTGAATATTTTGCCTCTGTCTCTAAAAATGAGGAAAATAATCACATTGAAGAACTAGCTAAGATTACTGGTTGGAAGCCAGAACAGATTTCTCTGCTGTTTTCCCCACCAGAGAGCCCAGAAAGCGATCGGGTAAATCCTGACAGGGATTCACACAAAACAGTTGCAGGCATCACCAAGCTAGGACAGTACTTTAGCTTAAGTCGTCAGCTTGGGGTGAATGTTTCCTGGTTTAACAAGTTACTGAAGTTGGCAAACTTACCTGTTGTAGGAGAATCGGAAAATTGGGAACTCTATCAAAATGCTTCTCAGGCAGTTAAGGAAGTTACCAAAGCTAAATATGATGACGAACAATGGGTTAAAGTTAGCGAAAAACTTGAAGGTGAACTGAACGAACACAAGCGAGATGTACTAACCGCTTGGATTGTCTGGAGACAGCAATACGATAACTTGCGCCATCTTTCTCAAGAACTGCTGATTGATGTGGAAACTTCCAGTGAAGTCTCGGTTTCTATTATTAAAGAAGCACTCCTCGCCATTCAAACCTATTTACATCGCTGCCGAATGGGATTAGAACCAGGGGTGGAAAAACTAGAAATTCCCGACAGTTGGTGGCAATGGATCATGAATTACCGAATTTGGGAAGCAAATCGCAAAATATTTTTGTATCCCGAAAATTATCTCGACCCCAGTCTACGCCAGATCAAAAGCCCGATTTATCAAGAACTGGAAGAAGAGTTATTGCAATCAGATATCACTCAAGAATCGGTCGAAACAGCTTACCAAAACTATTTTGAGAAATTTGCCGAAATTGCTCAACTCAAACCAGCAGGGGGCTATCGTTGCACCGTAGACAGTAATTCTGGAGAACAGGATACTTTATATCTATTTGGTCGCACCGCCACCGAACCCTACACTTATTATTACCGCAAGTGCATCAATCCCGAAGCAAACACCCCAACCTGGGAAGCTTGGCAGAAAATTGATTTAGTTATCAACTCCGAACAAATTAATGCAACTTATGCCTTTAACAAGCTGTTTATCTTTTGGGTAGAAATCGTTCAAATAGAAAAAACCAAACAAACAGGGAACAATCAGGAAACTGAAACCGAAACCAAAGCAACGATTAAGTACTCATTCCAAAAATTTGGCAACCAGTGGATACAACCCCAAACCCTAGCCAAAGATATTGTGATTGAAAACTACGACCGAGATAGTGACAACCTATGGCGTAAAGTCACTGCCCTACCCATACCAGCTAACGGTTCAGAACCAGAAAAAATTCTCACCTTGTTTGGCGATTTGGAGCAAAAGAGTCAATTTTATCAAACCCAAGAACAAAACCCAGGCATCTGTTTGACCATCGATTTACTGCAAGAGAAAACAAAAGTAATCTTGGAGGATCAACCCTCTAATGCTAGACGAAGCGAAATATTCGACAGTAAGTTGATGGCAATTCCCACAGATAATGTTTTGTATGATAACTATGCTGACTATGCTGACGATTCCATAGGTCGTTACCCTTTGATTGGGCTGTTAGGATACTGGTCAATGAATGAGAAGAGTGGGAACGAGATTGGCGATCCTGTGGGCAACCAGCAAGGGACTTTAATCGGGAATGCCAAATTGGAAATAGTGAATGATTTCCCCGTTATTAGTTCTAGAAAAGTGTTGCAGCTCGATGCTGATGGTGATTATGTTGAATTTGCTGGCGAAAACGCAAATTTTGGCAAATTTAGGCAAAGTAACTTTAGCATTGGACTATGGTTAAGAACTACGGAGTCTTCTGGCACCCTAATGATGGGTCTTGGTTCTAATAGTGATTACTGGCAAATTTACCTTGAAAATGGATCGGCTAAATTTGCTTTTAGAACTGGTGATGGCTCGTCTGGCAGTGGTAGTTCAGATGTAACGGTTGATGATGGTGATTGGCATCACTTAGCAGCAATACGTGACGGTGTGCGATCTGGAAAGTTATATCTCGATGGTGTCTTAGTTAATGAATTTAATTTTGGGGGTGGTCAAACAAGTATTGATGGGGTATCAAAAGTTTTTATTGGCAAAAATCGAAATACAGACTATTTCCACGGTCAAATTGCTGAAGTCAGTGTTTGGAATGTCGTTCTTAGTGCCGAGGAAATTTCTAATGCTTCAATTCCATTCACCCCATTAATAACAGAAAATATATCTGGATCTCATGTTTCGGTCACGGGAATTGACAATCAACCAGGGTGGTTCACTTTCGATCATGGAGACGAAGCTTTTCTGGCTTTTCCTCAACAAGCTAATGATTTCCCACAGATCGACGATAGCTTAAAGGTAGTTACTCAAGATGGTGAAATCACGCTATCCTATGAAGCTTCGGATATTTCTAATCTAGAAGAACTAAAATTTACCTTCAGAAGACTTAATAGCACCACGATTCGACAATTAAGTCAAAAAATGTTTATCGGGGGTTTGGATAATTTACTCACCCTTGATTCCCAACTTACACCTGAACTAAATTTCAATCGTTTCTCTCCTTCGGATTTGGTTGATTTTTCTAACACCAGGCAATTAGATTTTGATGGTCCAAATGGAATTTATTTCTGGGAAATATTTTTCCACATTCCCTTTTTAGTTGCCAACACCTTAAACTCCAACCAGCGGTTTGAAGAAGCTCAGAAATGGTACCACTACATTTTCAACCCGACAAATCCCACATCTCCTTCGGGACTGTTGGCATATTTGCCAATGGATGAAGGGAGTGGGAATGAAATTAGCGATCGCACAGGCATCAACAATGGGACTTTGCAAGGCAATCCCCAATGGAAAACAGTAACCGATTTTCCTGGTGTTAGTTCCAAAAATGTGTTGGAGTTTGACGGAGAGGGTGATTATGTCCAAATTGCTAATGAATCCAATTTTGATAGCCTAACTAATCGTGCGACTATCGAGGCTTGGATTAAATTGGATAGCTCTGCCACAGGTAATCAGTCTATTGTTACTAAAGGACGCGAATTTCGACTAGACCTTCAGGGTAATAAACTTCACTTTTACGTCGATATAGGTGGAACTGTAAATGGTACAGTTGATATTAATGATGGAAAGTGGCATCATGTGGCAGCAGTTTATTACGGAACCTCACTACAAGTTTATGTAGATGGTGTTTTTGATAACCGACGACCTGGTGTTGACAAAGCATTTAAAAATAATGAGCCTATTTTGATTGGCGGGAACCAGGCACTGAGTGGAAGATACTTTAATGGTCAAATTGCTGAAGTTAGTATTTGGAATGTAGCTCTTAGTGCAAATCAAATATTGCAAAATAGTAGTAAATTGCCGATTACGATCGCAAATGTAAACGATCGCTTTTGGCATTACCTGCCATTTCGGGGCAATACCCTACAAAAACTCCAGGATGTCTTAGCTAATGATGCTGCAATTGATGCTTACAACAATAATCCTTTCGATCCTCACGCGATCGCCCGCTTAAGAATCGGTGCTTACGAAAAAGCGATCGTCATGAAATACATTGACAACTTGCTCGACTGGGGAGATCTATTGTTTGCCCAAGATAACCGAGAATCGATTAGTGAGGCGACAATACTCTATATACTAGCTTACGATTTACTGGGAGAAGAACCAGAAAACTTAGGCAAAAGGCAAGTAGCAGAGCCAAAAACATTCCAAGAAATCAAAGGACAATATGAAAGTAATGAAGATGGCATTCCCCAGTTTCTAATCGATCTAGAGCATAGCGTGAGCGATCCTACCCGCACCACGATTACCAGCACGCCATTTAACGATCTTAATACCTATTTCTGCGCTCCAGAGAACGAACAATTTATTGCCTATTGGGAGCGAGTAGAAGATCGGCTGTATAAAATTCGTCATTCCTTGAGTATTGAAGGAATCAGACGACAACTGGCACTATTCCAACCCGCGATCGACCCCATTGAGCTAGTTAGAGCAGTCGCAGCAGGAACAACACCTCTGAGTGTGGTTTCCCAGTTAACCCCTGCGGTTCCCCACTATCGTTTCGATTATATGCTGGAGCGAGCTACCAACATCACCTCCACGCTAATTCAATTAGGTGAATCTTTATTGAGTGCGTTGGAGAAAAAAGACGCAGAAGAACTAGCATTGCTGATTGGCACTCACGAGCAAAGCATCCTGAAACTGATTACCACAACCAAAGAAAAGCAAATTGACGAAGCGAAAGAAACATTGAAGTCTCTAAACCAGAGCAAAGCAAATGCAGATAAACGAAAAACACACTATCAAAAACTGTACGATGAAAACCTGAATGGACTAGAAACAATAGATCTGTTACTGAGGACTTTAGCCTTAGTCCCTCAGAATACTGTCATTTCCATGTACGGACTGGGTGTCCCAGGTCATCTTATCCCCACAATCTTTGGATTCTCTAATGGAGGTATGGAACCAGGCGATGCATCCGAAGCTACAGCTCAAGCTGCCCAGGCAACTGCTGAGGCGATCAACCAGCGGGCTGAGCTGATCCGCACTGGTGCTGAATACCAGCGCAGGCGGGAAGAATGGGAACTAGAAAAGAATTTGGCTGAAATCGAAGTTCAGCAAATCGAAGCTGAGATAGAAGCTCAAAAGATTCAACAAGCCATTGCCGAACAAGAACTAAAAATACACCAAAAAAATATTGAGCAAGCCAAAGAAATAGAAGACTTCCTCAAAGGCAAGTTTACCAATCAAGAACTGTATCAATGGATGGTTAATCGCCTCTCGATTCTTTATTTCCAAACCTACAAAATTGCTCTAGATATGGCAGTGGCAGCCCAAAGTGCTTACCAATACGAAATCAATAGCAACGATACTTTTATTAACTTCGCTTATTGGGACAGCTTGAAACAAGGATTGCTAGCTGGAGAAAGTTTGATGTTAAGTTTAAATCAACTGGAGAAAGCCTACATAGAAGGTAACTCCCGTAGTTTAGAAATTGAGAAAACTATCTCCCTACGACAACTAAATCTCTTGGCTTTCCAACAATTGAAAGAAACAGGAGAATGCGAATTTGAATTGAACGAACAACTTTTTGACCTCGACTTCCCTGGTCATTACGCTCGTCAAATCAAAACCATTGCTGTTTCTATTCCCGCAGTTGTCAGTCCCTATCAAAACATCAGCGCCACCTTAACCCAAACCTCTAACAAAACACTGCTAAAACCTAATGCTGATGCAGTCAAATTTTTACTTGGAGAAACCGAAGAAATTCCCGATGCATCTACTCTAAGAAATAATTGGCGCAGCAATCAAAAGATTGCTATTTCCAAGGCAGATCTGGATAACGGTTTGTTTGCGCTGAATTTTTTCGCGGATACCCGCTACTTCCCCTTTGAAGGCACAGGTGCAGTTTCTACCTGGAAACTCAGTTTACCAAAACCAACCAATCGCATTGACTTTGATACTATTTCCGATGTGATTATTAATTTGAGTTACACCGCTTTAGATGGAGGCGATGCATTTAGAAAAACAGTAACCAATTCAGCTTCGCTAAAATCTTCCTCTGAGGCTTATTATTTCAACCTCAAACAAGCATTTCCCAATGAATGGCATACTTTTATGAATCCAGAGACAGAGGCGAATTCGCAAGAGTTGAATTTTCAGGTTTCAGAAGAGATTATTCCACCTCAAATCGAAGATACCAAACTTACAGGGATAATCTTTAAACTTGATGCTCCTGATGCATCATCACCTTTGAAGTTTGCCACGATTAAGATTGAGGAAAATAAGATCGTTGATGAGAATTCAATTAATGAAACTGTTGCTAAGAATTGGTTTGGGGATTGGGCAATTGATTTTGACTTAACTAAAGTGCCTAACCATTTGAAAAAGGATGGATTCCTAGATCCTGAAATTGTCAACAATATCGAATTAATCTTGATTTACGAAGGGCAGATAGACTGGGACACGCTATTTGAAGCTTAAAAGGAGTCTTGCGGTATTATGGGGCAAAGTGTGGCGATCGCTACATTTTGCCTGGTTGCCAGAGATAGACTTTCACTTAGATCTCATCGTTCGCTTAAATCCAAGATAGTCAAAGAAATAAAACAGCTCAAGTGTATGCTGAGAAGTAAGTTGAGAAGTAAGTTGAGAGAATAGAGAGACCAGTATTCTTGAAAAGAACAAACTCAGAAAGAGCAGATGACATACCCTTAATTATCCATTGGCTCAAGCAGATGGAAATAGCATCAATAATTGATCAAGAGTTAGCCCCGCCTCATGGAAATCGAAAAGGGTTAAGTTATGGTCAACTAGCGGTGTTATTTCTCACTTATGTAGTCAGTCAATCAGACCATCGATTGTGTGCGGTAGAACCTTGGGTAGAAAAACATCGGCAAACCTTAGAAATCGCAACTGGATGGAACATTGGAGCTAAAGATGCCACCGACGACCGATTAGCTGATTTATTAAGTATCATC
The DNA here is from genome assembly GCA_009909085.1 of Cyanobacteria bacterium GSL.Bin1. Classification (NCBI taxonomy): domain Bacteria; kingdom Bacillati; phylum Cyanobacteriota; species Cyanobacteria bacterium GSL.Bin1. The sequence goes on from JAAANX010000099.1 coordinate 74,001, forward strand.
GGAGCATCAGAAGAAGAAAGACGAGACAGAATAGCACTTTCACTAACTTTCAAAAGACGTAAACAGCAACAGACCAAGAACTGGTCAAAACGGTACAGTCGCCGTGCGGGGGTAGAAGGAACAATTTCTCAGGGAGTGCGTGCTTTGGGTTTACGGAACTCTCGTTATGTCGGTTTGGATAAAGTGCATTGACAACACATCTTAACGGCCACGGCGATGAATGTGCTTCGTCTGTTCGCGTGGTTTGAGGGGGTGCCTTTAGCTCAAACTCGTGTTTCTTCCTTTGCTAAGTTGGCTCCAGATTAACTAGAGTTGGGAATGATTTCTCTTCAATTTGGCTTTTATTAAGTTCGTCAGCAGTATCAATTGCTACTCGATCCCCGACAACGGGTCGGTAGATTAGTGAGAAAGAGTCTTTCTTTTTTTAAAAAAATCCAGAATCATCTAGGAGCCATCTGGGATTTTGTCCATCACTACAATGCTAGCTTGCAATATTGATCATTACTATGCAAGACTACCTACATATTTTTCTCGATCAACACCTTTATTACACGACCACCTTTGTGAGGGTTGGGAGCTTACCCGAAACACTTAACGGGAAAAGTAAGAACTTAAGTCACGCCCAAATCCGTTTTTGGGGGAACCCAAACTTTAAGCTGGGCGTGACTTAGAGAACTTTGCGTGTTCTTCAGCAGTGTTTAGACAATCAAAGAGGCATGCAGAGAGTCACTTCCATCGATGCTTTAGAAATTCCAGACATTATCAATGTATGGATGTATGACAGCCTATGCCTGGACAACAAAGTTGTTAGCATCGAGTACGGGTGCGCCTTCAAGGGTGGCAAACTGGGCGCCCTTGCCCAACTCTGCTTCAGCACCGTTCGGGTTGTAATATAGGTGACCGGTATTCGCGCCGTAAACAATCAGAGCATCGCTCAGGGCGGCTTCTTCTGCGCTATCGACAACGGCGAACTCGCTGGCGGATAGCCCCCCACCAATTTCACTGGTCAACGCTGAAAAGACCGTGACATCCAGCACAATGCTGTCAGTGCTCTCAAAGTTTTGGATCACATTGGTATCAATATCCGCTGCATTGAAGGCAGCGCCGGTATCAAAGCCAAACGAATTGAGCCCATTACCGCCAATCAGAATGTCATTACCCGCCCCCCCAATCAGCAGGTCGGCACCATCGCCGCCGACAAGAATATCGTCACCGGCACCGCCGATGAGAATGTCGTCACCGGCACCCCCATCTGCAACAATCGATGTGGTCGTACCGCTCGCATTCAGAAAATCATTGCCGTCGCCACCTGAAAAGATAACGGATTCAACTCCGCTGCCAGTGATGTCACCTACTGTCAGGGAGTCATCACCGCCCTGGCCATTAATCTCAAACTGCTCAATCTCTTCGTTCGTCAGAGTAAACAGCCCCAGATTGAGCCGGTTAAAAATGGCCTGACCGTCAACTTGACGTAAGTCAAACTCATCGCCAGCAGCGTCGGCACCGTTCACCTGGGTGACATCAAAGCCTGCGCCACCGTCGATGAAGTCGCTGCCGTCGCCGTTGTTCCAGATGAAACGGTCGTCGCCAGCTTCCAGGTAGGCAGTATCATTGCCCCGTTGACCGACAACAACGTCATCACCACCGCCTGCAAAAAACGTATCTTCGGCGGAACCGCCCAGCAGCAAATCATTGTCTTCACCCCCGAAAGCCTCAATGGTGGTAGAGCTTTCTCGGGCGTCTAACACATCATTACCTTCGCCCCCCGAGAAGACAATTTTTTGAACTCCACTGCCGCCGAGATCGCCAACCGTCAGGGAGTCATCACCGCCCTGGCCATTAATCTCAAACTGTTCAATCTTTTTGTTAGTCAGGGTAAACTGCCCCAGATTGAGTCGATTAAAAATGGCCTGACCCTTAGCTTGACGCAAGTCAAACTCATCACCCGCACCTTTGGCACCGTTCACTTCAGTGATGTCAAAGCCTTTACCTCCATCAATGGAGTCACTGCCGTCGCCGTTGTTCCAGATAAAGCGGTCATCACCATTCCCTAAAAAGCCAACATCATCGCCGGTTTGACCAGTCACAATATCGTTGCCACTCCCAGCAAAAACGACATCGGTGCCAGCACCCCCTAAGACAGTATCGTCACCGCGCCCTGCGAAGAAAATGTCGTCTTTATCGCCGCCTTGGAGATTGTCATCTCCGTTGTTCCCAATCAAAATGTCACCGAGATCGTCGATTTTAGGGGCATCCTTAAAGAAGTTACCTACGATTTCGTTTACCAGAAGGGTTAGAAAGTTGTTCATTTTGGGATTTCCTCTAGTTTTTAAAGTACCAATAATACTTAAGCCCTGAATCGGGAATAAGTGGGGAAACGCCGAAGCAAATGCTACGAAAATGTCAACAGAAAGTGATTGCTGAAGAAGCCTTAACTTCCACTTTTGAGAAGAAAGCATCCAGGAGATGGAAATATTTTCAGGGAGAAATAATCGGGTGCAGTCAAAAGTAGTTGGTGATTCAGAGGGGTGATCGCTAGTTGCGTCAGGCTTCGCGGTATAGCCAAACTAAACCGTCTAGTTTGAATGGCGGGTAAGAGAATTTTTCTGGGGGTTTACTTGATACTTAAAAGTAGGATGCTAAACCAGATCTCAATTTGATTCAGCCCTTCGGGTTCAGCAGTTGCTCATGGCGCGATCGCGCTTAGAAAGGGTAGGTCTTGTATCAAAATACACTAAATATGCCAACCCATATTTTTGTGTTCTTGTCAATGCGTAAGTCCTATACTAAGTAGGTCGGCGTTATAATTTCATTCTTCCTTACAGATTGTAAACTTAACTCAATTCACACTCATGAGAGGCTTTTGGCTAGATTTACAAAACGTAATATGGTGCTATTTTAATGTGCCGATCTACTTAGTAGGATGAGTTAATGCTGTATTTCCCCTTTGTTGACGGTGAGAATTTGCGAAGATTTTACCCACTGTTGATCAAATGAACTGAGATGAGTGGTGGTAATTAAAGTTTGAAAGCGGTCTTCAATTGCTGCCAATAATTGATTTTGACGATCAAGGTCAAGTTCAGCCAAAACGTCATCCAGCAATAATAAAGGGGGTTCTCCGACAACGGTTTCAATTAACTCCAGTTCTGCTAATTTTAAAGCTAGAACGAGTGTACGTTGTTGTCCCTGTGAACCGTAGGATCGCGCTGGCGTTTCATTAATCCTAAATTCGACCTCATCGCGATGAGGTCCAACAACGGTTGTTCCTAAGTTGTGTTCTGCTGGTTGACGGAGTTTGATGCGATCTAAAATCGCTTGTTGCACGGGTTCCGGATTATCCTCGAAGCAAGTCACATTGGGAGCATAGTCAATTTCTAATTTTTCCGTTGCTTGACTAATCCGACTGTGCCACCGTTGCGCGATCGGAACCAGTCTTGCGATCGCCCTAGCCCGACGACGCATCACCCGCGACCCATTGGCTGCTAACTGCGCATCCCATAATGCCAACTGTTCCCAAGTAGACGTTGCCACAGAAGAAGGGGTTTCGTTGTCATAGAGTGACTTACGAATCGTTTTTAGCAGTGCGTTCCGCTGCCGTAATACTTTATTGTATTCTTGCAAGATATAAGCATAAATCGGTTCAATTTGCACTAACAAAGCATCTAACCAGTAGCGACGCTTTTCTGGAGAACCTCGTACTAAATCTAAGTCTAAACTCGAAAATTCAACGGCATTAAGTCTGCCTAAAAAATCAATTTGTCGTCGTAAAGCTTCATGATTAATTGCAACAGTACGTCGTCCTTTTTGACGTAAAGTTAAGGTTAATTGATTTTGACTGTAGCGCCCTTTGACTGATGCTTCTACTTGCCCTACAGTGGCATCTTGAAAGACTAAATCTTGATCTTTTGTCGTGCGATGGCTTTTTAATGTTGCTAACAATTCAACAGCCTCTAAAAGATTAGATTTTCCTTGAGCATTACTTCCCACTAAGATTGTTTTTTGCGCTTGGAATTGAACGGAACAATTCCAATAATTTCGGAAGCGGGTCAGATAGAGTTTCTCTAAATACATTGAATCATTATTTAGTCATTAGTCATTAGTGATTAGTCATTAGTCCCTTGTGAAATTATTTTTGATTGCTATTGTTGGGAGAGTCGTGTAACAGTTTCACCATTAAACCATTCATGAGCTTCGGCTAACAGGGCTGGAATTTTGTCAGCATGAGGACTATTTTTTAAACATGGCTTTAGATCTAATCTCTCTAAATTTTCTGCTTTTTTGCCAGGGAACCAATGCCCTGCTTTTCCTAATAAGTTATAGCGCATTTTGGCATAGTCGGTTAAATCATAAGCTAAGGCTAAATTTCTTAACCATAAAATGACTGGAATATTAATTTGATTCGGGGTATCTTCAAGACGAGGCAATCCAATTTTCCAGGTTTTATACCAGTGTTCTCCAAGTTGCGCGATCGCGCTCTTCTCTAGACGATCTAAAATTGGCGGTAAAATTTCATCAGCCTTTTCAATTAAGGGTAAAACCTTTAAATGCTCTTTAAAATCAGTCGGTTTTGCAGCTCCTAAGGATAAGGTATGCACTTGAGAATGACTCAAACAAAATAAGTCGTTAAACACCATTGGGCTTAGGGGGTGACACAAGTCTACTAACTTTTGGGGCGGTTGATAAAGCCGTCCCCCTTTATCCGAAGGACTAATAATAAAAACTCCCAGATCATAACGATTGGCTACTTCTATTGCTTGCCAATTGGTTGGGTTAATATAGTACCAATGGAGGTTGACATAATCAAATTGGTTCGCCTTAATTACTTTAATAATAAAATCAGTTGAGCCATGAGTAGAAAATCCAACAAAACGGACTTTTCCTTGATCTTGTAATTTTCTAACTTCTTCTAAACATCCTCCTGGACGGATCGTTTTTTCTAACAATTCTTCCGTATTAATACCGTGAATTCCTAGTAAATCAACATAATCTAAATTCAGAAACTGTAAAGACTGATGAAATTGGCGTCGAAACTCTTTTGGGTCATCTTTGGGAGCAATTTTTGTTTGGATAATGAGTTGTTTCCGGTCAAACTTCGGTAAAACTTGACCTAACTGCATTTCGGAACTGCCATATCCTCTAGCAGTTTCAATGTGGTTAATTCCGAAAGCGAATGCTTGTTCGATTGTTACTTCTAAATTCTGTTGATTGGCCTGAGGTATATCACTCAGTGGAATGTTTTGCGATCGATAGTGATAGCGCATTCCTCCACAAGAAAAAACAGGCATTTGTAAATTAGTGCGACCAAAACGACGATAAAGCATTTTTTTACATTGAACGAAAAATTGATATATTATAAAGCGTTATCTTCAGAAAGATAGCATGACGAGATTAGCGAGTCACCTCTAAAAAATAGTCTGTAATTAACGAATATGAACTTATCGATTCGAGCAAGCATCATTCTATTTTTTCTAACCGTTAGCGCGATCGCTGGCAACTATTTTAACTTCCCTTTATTTTTTGGGGTTGACCTTTTATTTGGGAGTATTTTTGTCCTAGTTGTTGTCAAACTCTATGGTATGGGCTGGGGAACCTTAGTGGGGTTACTTGCAGGAAGTTATACCCTTTTTTTGTGGCATCATCCCTACGCTATACTGACGTTCACCTTGGAAGCATTAATTGTCGGTTGGTTGCTACATCAGCGCAACTTAAAAGATTTAGCCTTAGCCGATGCCATCTACTGGTTAGTGATTGGAATTCCTTTAATTTGGGTCTCCTATACCTATGGGTTGGGTCTGGAGGAGTTACAAAGTACGTTAATTATCTTGAAGCAACCGATCAATGGACTGATTAACGCAATTATTGCTAATTTTTTAACGAATTATCTGCCTTGGGAAAAATGGTTGCAGCATCACAAAAGTTCTAATCTTTCCTTATCTTTAGAACAAACCCTCGCTAATTTCTTAATCGCTTTCATTTTTGTTCCGGTTATTTTTTTGATGATTTGGCAAGGGAACTTTAATCTGCAACAAGTGGAAAATCGGATTCAATCTTATCTGACGATTATTGCTAATAATACGATAAATGAGATGGAATTACGGCGTCGCCCTTATGAACAAGCTTTAGAAATGCTTGCCCAATCAGCATTGCCATCTCCTGTATTAGAGCCTTTTTTTTTACAACAAAAAATTGAATTTTTGCAAGCGACATTTCCTGATTTTTCAACAATTGATGTTGCTGATCAGCAAGGCAATATTGTTGCTAGTTCAGATAATGAACGAATCAACACAAACATTGTGCAAAAAAAAATTTTTCAAGAAACTCGCGATCAGCTGACCAAACAATTTACTGTCGTCTATGCTGGTAAATATGATAATACCCCTCATATCCGAATTAGTGTACCCATTATTGCTAATCGTGAATTTCAAGGGATTGTATATGGGGCTTTTGATTGGAACAAATTAACCACTCTCCTCAAGCAAAATCAGCAGTCTGCGTTATTGAATTTTACTGGCAAAGAACTGCCTGCTGTATTTCAGCTCACCCTGGTTGATCGAGAAAATCATATTTTAGCGACGACTCGTCAAGACTTACAACTGATGGAAACATTTCAATTGCAAGGCATGACACGGAATGTAGGTGATACTGTAAAACTGAAGATGCCATCTGATCTTTCTTATCCTTCAGCAATGGAACAATGGCGCCAGTCGAACTATAGTTTGACCACAAAAGATAGCAATCAAGAGGCGATCGCGAATGCCCTCAATCCATTCGGTTTAAAGTTAATTGTTCAACTCCCAGCAGCCCCCTTTGTCGATGAGCTGCAACGCATTTATGTTAACTATTTAGCACTGATGTTAGGGGTCACCCTTTGCGGGTTAGGACTAGCGTTTTTAATCAGTCGTCGGCTGGTAAAACCGCTGCAAAGACTAGCATTAGTAACAACTGATTTACCGAATAAAGTATCGGATAATATCAATATTAATTGGCAGCGATCGCGCATTACTGAAATTGATGATTTAATTGATAATTTTCAAAATATGGCTGTGGTGCTCTCGCACAAATTCCAAGAACTCGCCTATACCAAACTCACTTTAGAAGAACGAGTCAAAGAACGGACAGAAGAACTGAGCCAATCTCAAATTATCGTGGAGAACTCCACCGATGCCATTATGATCAAAGACTGCAAGGGCATCTATCAATTTGTGAACCAGATGGCTGTTCGTTATCTCGGCTATGAAAAAGCAGCAATCATTGGTCGAACTGACCGAGACTTGTTTGGCTCAGAGGTGGCAGAACAATTTCAAGCTCAAATTACAACCGTCCTCAAACAGCAAACCATTGTAACTTCTAAAGAAACCATTGCCACGGCTGAGGGAGAACGGATTTTTCACATGAGTCATATTCCTTACTATGATGAAAGTGACCAATTAGTCAGTATTATTTGCATCTGTAAAGATATCACCGAGCGTGAACAGAGTAATCAACAACTTAAAGAACAGAGTGAAGCCCTAGCCGCCGGACTAAAAGAGCAAATCATCTTGTCAGAAATTGCTCTGAGACTGAACTTACTAGAGAATTTTGAACAAAAGATGCAATCGGTCTTGAAAAAAATCGGTGAGCACTTACAGGTTAGTCGGGTCTATATCTTTGAAGATGAACCGGGCGGGCTCGTCACCCATAATACGTTTGAATGGTGCAACACTGGCATTACTCCTCAAAAAGACCATCTCCAACACCTTTGCTACGCTGAGGTGATGCCCTCCTGGAAACGTCTCTTAAAGCAATACGGTCGCGTCTATTCCGAAAATATTGAACACGTTCCCCCTGATCTCGTTGCACTTCTTAAACCCCAAGAGATTAAATCCATTGTTGTTTACCCCTTGTACGTACAAGGCGAATTTTTTGGTTTTGTTGGCTTTGATGAATGTCTGTATTTTAGACAATGGAACCCCTCCGAATTAGAGATGTTGCGGACGCTTTCCACGCTAGTCGCCAATGCTTACCAACGGCGCTTTATGGAACAATCTCTCCTTGAGGAACGAGATAAAGCGAATCGAGCCAATCAAGCTAAAAGTCAATTTCTAGCGAACATGAGTCACGAAATTCGCACGCCGATGAATGCAATTATTGGTATGACTGGCTTATTACTGGATACCCCTTTAAATCAAGAGCAACAGGAATTTACCGAAATTATTCGTAACAGTGGCAATACCTTACTTACTCTCATTAATGATATTCTTGATTTCTCAAAAATTGAATCGAAAAAGTTAACCCTCGAACCCACTTATTTTTCGTTACGCCATTGTGTAGAAGGGGCGTTAGACTTGGTTGCGCAAAAAGCCCTAGAAAAAAATTTAGAACTCGCTTATTTCCTAGATCCGAAAATTCCTCGAAAAATTCTGGCAGATGAAGCCCGCTTACGGCAAATTTTAGTGAACTTACTCAGTAATGCCGTGAAATTTACGGATGAGGGAGAAGTTCTTCTGCAAGTCAAGGGGTTAGATCTTCCAGAGTCGGGATCCGATTCGGATTCTCTCCAGCTGCTATTTACCGTTCAAGATACAGGGGTGGGAATTCCAGCCGATAAAATGAATCGTCTGTTCCAACCCTTTTCACAGGTTGATTCCTCCTATACACGGCAAATGACAGGCAGTGGACTTGGTTTAGTGATTTCTCGCCGTCTGTGTGAATTGATGGGCGGGCAAATGTGGGTCATGAGTAATGGCAACGTTGCTGGATCAACACCTAGCCATTGGCACCCTCAGGCGAAGCCTTTCCAACTCCCTATTCAATCTGATTTTTCTAAGGGTTCAACCTTCTACTTCACCATTGCGTCTCAGCCATTGACAACACTAACCCTTTCTGAAAATTCTCGACCCTTAGCCCACAAACAGGTATTAGTGGTTGATGATAATCCAACCCATCGCCAAATTTTAAATTTACAACTGCAGAGTTGGGGCATTTACTCAGAAGCAGTCGCTTCTGGGGCAGCTGCTTTAAATCTTTTGTCCCCAAATCATCGTTTTGATTTAGCCATTGTCGATCTGGAAATGCCAGAGATGGATGGTTTGACTCTGGCTCAAAAAATTGGTCAATTGCCTCACCAGAAAAACCTACCTTTATTAGCTTTAACTTCTCTGGGCAAGGGTGGTTCTCAAATTAGAAATACGATGGGGGCTAGTTGTATTGGGTGGTTAAATAAACCTGTAAAGCAGTCGCAATTGTATAACGTTCTGGTTAATCATTTTCTTCATCATGCCCAACCGCTTTCTCCTCTCGAGTCTCTTGCCGTCGATCGCGATGATCAACTTGCTAATTACTGTCCTCTAAAAATTTTACTTGCGGAAGATAATGCTGTGAATCAGAAGGTTGCTTTGCAGATGTTGCAAAGTCTCGGTTATCACGCTGATGTCGTAGCAAACGGTTTAGAGGCGTTAGAAGCCCTGCGTCAGCACACCTACGATGTCATCTTAATGGATATACAGATGCCCGCATTAGATGGTATTTCTGCAACACGGACGATCCGAGAAGAGCGTGGCAACGCTGATTCTCCTTGGATTATTGCCATGACAGCTAATGTGGTCGAAGAGGCGAAACAGACGGGCTGGGGGGCAGGTATGAATGAATATCTAACCAAACCTGTAAAGATAGAGCAGTTAATTGCCGTTTTGCAACAAGCTTATGAGCAAAGCAAGACGGCTCAATTATCAGCCCATGAGCGACCTCTAGCTACTGCCCTGATTGATAAACAAATATTGCACCATTTGGAAAAAATTATGGTTTATGGGGAAAGAATGTTGGAGTTAATTGATAGTTTTTTGGAAGAGGGGCAAGATTCAATCAGCGCGATCGCGCAAGCCTACCAAAACCAGGATCTCGAACAATTGCAACGGCAAGCTCATACCCTCAAAGGCACTAGCCTCAATCTCGGACTGCCCAGACTCTCTGATGTCTGTCGAAAACTAGATCTTTGCAGTAAAGCCAAGCAACTCCCGCCAAAATCACTAATGGAAGAGCTCCAAAACACTTATCGCTCAACGGTTGCTGCACTGGTTGAACTCCGGAATCAGTATCTTTAGCTTGCCAGTGGACGTAACTGGACTCGAACCAGTGACCTCTACGATGTCAACGTAGCGCTCTAACCAACTGAGCTATACGTCCGAATGCCATGTCAGTATAACACTTGTTTTAGATTTCTGCCAAGCCCAAATAAAATTAAGAAAAAAGCAAACTCAGCGCGATCGCGGATAGAGTCTGGTAGAATGACAAAAGTCAATCTAGGCAAGTGTAAGCGTCTTTGACTCAATCGACTACTGAACCCATCCAACTTGATACCCTAACCCAAGAACTGGCAGCGATCCAACAAACTGGTTCTAAACGAATTGCTATTCTTGGTTCTCGTCATGTTCCCATTACGCATCAACAACTCATTGAAATGATGAGTTATGCGCTGGTTTTAGGCGGTAACCGCCTGGTGACCTCGGGAGCGACGGGAACGAATTCTGCTGTCATTAAAGGCGCCATGCGTGCCGATCCCAACCTCTTGACGGTCATTCTGCCCCAAAGTCTGCAACAGCAGCCGAAAGAATCCCAAGTTCAACTCGGCCAGGTCATTCATTTAGTGGAAAACCCTGAACAAGATGAACTTTCTCTTGGGGAAGCCAGTGCGTTATGTAACCGGGAAATTATCTCTCGCTGTCAGCAACTGATCTGTTTCGCTTTTCATGACAGCCATACTCTGCTCAAAACCTGTGAAGAAGCAGAAGAAGACCGTAAATTAGTCACTTTATTTTATTTTGATTAAGTCATGGCAACTTCAACTCAGGCTGTACTCCTCTACTCTTTGGCAGGAGGGGCAATTCTTATTTATTTGCCCTTTTTTGCCGTGGGTTGGGGACGGTTACAAGTCGGCTACGACTATCAGGCGCCTCGCGCTATGTTCGATAAACTGCCGCCTTATGCCCAACGAGCAACGTGGGCGCACCAAAATGCCTTTGAATCCTTTATCTTTTATGCCCCAGCAGCCATAATGGCTTATGTCACTGCCGTTGATTCGCCAGTGGCGTTTTGGGCAGCGATTGCTTATTTAGTGGGGCGTTCTTTTTATCCAATTTTTTATATTGCCAATATCGCCCCGGCGCGATCATTCATGTTTGCCTTAGGCTCGCTCAGTAGCCTCATTTTATATGGACTGAGTATTTTAGAAATTAACGCTGCAATTTAATTTCTTAATTGTTGAACTCACCCTTACTTTAAGCTATGGCTTCCAATTACACCTTTGATATTGTTAGCGACTTCGATCATCAAGAAATGCTGAATGCCGTTGATCAAACCCGACGGGAAATTGAAAATCGGTATGACCTTAAAGATACTCAAACCAGTCTTGAACTGACTGAAGATGCAATTACGGTGAATACGGATAGCGAGTTCACTCTCAATACCGTTCACGATATTCTTCGTAATAAAGCGGCGAAACGGAAGCTTTCCCAAAAAATCTTTGAGTATGGCACGGTTGAATCCGCGAGTGGCAATCGTGTCCGTCAAATCATTACTTTAAAACGAGGAATCGATAAAGAACTGGCGAAAGAAATTACTAAAAAAATCAAAAACGAATTTAAAAAAGTCCAGCCTTCAATTCAAGGCGATAGTGTTCGCGTTTCTAGTAAATCCAAAGATGATTTACAAGAAGTTATTCAATCCCTGAAAGAAACTGACTACCCGGTACCACTGCAAATTACCAACTACCGTTAATCCCTTACACTGCGATAAAATTGAATCGTATCCACCACGAAACGGGAGTCTAGTCATGGGCGAAGCGAAACGTCGAAAAGATGCGTTAGGAGACAAATACGGTCAAGAGAAAAAGCTAATTCCTTGGTTAGGAATTAGTAAAAAAGATGGAGAACGCTTTGTGAAATTGACAACGCGTGGGGCGTGGATTGGAATTGGATTTTTGGTGGTCTATTGGATTACAATTCGACTCGTTGGTCCAGCATTTGGCTGGTGGGAACTGAACTAGTAGCTGGCTAAGCTGCTGCAAAGAGTCTCCACGAAAGGGGGCTCAGCTTATAGCAGCCCATAACCAAACGCGGGCTAATTACCGTTGAGCCGGGAGAAGACCACCGAACGCGCGTACATTCCCCTTAGCGCAGAGGGAAAGTGATTATAGCCTTGCAATTTTTTTACAAATAATAGAAAGCAATCTTATCCTGATTTTTGTTGGGAGGGGTCGTCGCGATCGCGCAATTGGTCATCCTTGGCATAGTGATACTGCATTTCAATCCTATATTGCTGCCTGACCAAAGACCCAATCCGCAAACTAATCTATCTTGAGTTACTGGCAATTGCTCTGAACTCTCTGGTTAAGATAGATGAAGATGTAAAGAAATGTAACAAATATGGAAGGCAAAGTTATTGTTATCGTTGGCGCCACGGGTGGTATTGGTTCAACCCTGACCCATTATCTCTCAGAAACAGGGGCCAATCTAGTTTTAGCCGCAAAAGAGAGTGCCAAGTTATCCGCATTAGTGTCTCAGCTCTCCGTGGCGGAACGGGTTTTGAGTGTTCCGACTGACATCACAGCTCCCGAACAAGTAAAAACCCTAATGGAAAAAACGATCGCGCAGTTTGGTCAAATTGATGTGCTGGTGAATGCAGCTGGTGCTGGCATTCTCAAACCCCACCAAAAAATTGAACCCAGTGATCTCGATACGATGCTGGATTTGAACTTGAAAGGCAGTTTCTACACCTCTCAAGCCGCAGCCGAGGTGATGCGCAAGCAAAAATCGGGACAAATTTGTAATGTAATTGGTATTTTAGGCAAACACCCCATGGCAATGGGAAGTGCCTACTGTGCCTCTAAATTTGGCGCTGTGGGCTTTAGTAAATGTCTTGCCGAAGAACTGAAGCGTTATGGGGTCAAAATGACGTTATTCTACTTTGGTGGCGTCAATACTCCCTTTTGGGATCAAGCGGGTTTAAAAGTTGATCGCGAAAAAATGTTAAGTGCGGATACGGCTGCTCAAGCGATTTTATTTGCGTTGCAAGCAGAACCGAATGCAGTTCCCACGGAAATAAACATCCAACCTGATAATCATTTATTTTTCTAAGAAAACCTGTATCCTATCCGGAGGGAGATTAAAATAACTGAGGCTTCACATCAATGAAGATTGATCAGATTCACTTTTATGTGAACAATGCTTCGCAGTGGCGCAATTGGTTTATTTCTCACATGGGGTTTGAAACCATTGCGTCAGGAGAGAGCGACGCTAATACACTGCTGGAAGTGGTCAAAAGTGGGGAAGCAGAATTCCTACTGTACTCGGCAAAAAATGGCAAGAGCCCGGTTGCAGATCACCTCAGAGATCACCCTCCGGGAGTCGCTGCAGTTACCTTTGAACTCTCCCAACTGGAGCAACATCTCCCTCAGTTGCTTCACTCCGAGGTGAGGTTGCTGCAACCCCTACAAACGCTCAAAACAGACGGGGGTTGCCTGAAATGGTGTCAAATTTTAGGCATCACCGGGCTCATTCATACCTTAGTGGAGCGTCAAGGGACAACGCCATTAGTCCCGTCTCTGCCACAATGGGTGCAAAAATCGCCGGTGACGCCAACACAGGGTCAATATTTTACAGGCATTGATCATCTGGTCTTGAATGTTGCCCAAGGCGCATTAAACTCAACCGTGCAATGGTATGAACGGACCTTTGGTTGGCAACGCAAACAATCTTTTTCGATCGCGACATCTTACTCCGGTTTACACTCACAAGTGTTGGTATCACCGGGTGGAGAGGTGCAGTTTCCCATTAATGAACCCAGTTCTGACAACTCCCAAATTCAAGAATTCCTAGATTTTAATCGGGGCGCAGGCATTCAGCATATTGCGCTGAGTACCCCGAATGTAACGGACGTGACCTTGAAGCTCAAAGCGCTAGGGGTATCATTTTTAAGAGTGCCTGAAACTTACTATATTCAACTGCAGGAACGATTTCACAACCTGCCTTTTTCTGAGACTGAATGGGCAAGGATTCAAAAGGCGCAAGTCTTGGTTGATTGTGAAGCGCAGGGAATGGATTCATCAACCGTAAACCCACGAATGCCCTTACTTTTACAAATTTTTACCCAGCCGATTTTTGACAAACCGACATTCTTTTTTGAATTAATTGAACGGCGCGATCGCGCCCAAGGGTTTGGTGAAGGGAATTTCCGCGCTCTTTTTGCAGCGATTGAGCGGGAACAACACAAGAGAGGGTGACCCAGTGACGGCGCATGAATTGAGGGAAAAGGGTAAAGGAGTGAAAACTTCCCTTGCTCCTTTCCCCTTATATCTCAACTAGCTAGTTGCTTCTTCAACCCGTCCGTAGAAGATGCCACGAACTTTTACATCTTCAGGTTCTTGTGCCCCTAAATCAGTATCTGAGGGCTGCTCACTTTCAAACGTTCCAGCAATTTCACCGGTGACTTGGTCCACTTTTTCAATTTGTAAAGAGATGTGTCCTTTTCCTTCTGTGTAACGCTTCACATTGGCTTTTGTTAACTCTTCATCATCCGCTTGGGCGGGCAGCGCGATCGCGTTGTCATAACCACTGGCAACACCGCGCCCTTTCGGATCTAAGAATAAAGCACCGCGATAGGAAGGAACATTAAAGTCACCCTCAAAGTCAGTGGAGGTATTGATATTTTCTAGACCGGCGACTGTCTGAGCCGTCAACCCTTTCACGGTAAACAAGAAGGGAATCTGCTCACCGCCAGGAAGTTGCACAGTAATCGGCTGAAAGTCAATGCCATCAATTTCTTGGAACAAAAACTGTCCATCTTCGGTAAATTTCAAGTTGGCTACAATTTGATCCAAACTTGAGGTGGAACGAGTGAGTAACTTACCGGGAACAAATTCTGCTTCGCGACGTTTATTTTCCGGCTCTTCCTTCACATAAAATTCCGTCGGTTGCAGACACATATCTTTGATTTTGTAACTGGTGTCAGGACTAACGTCAATGGTACCCCGTCGGCTAGAGGCAAGACGAGGACATTTATTCGCTAATCCAGTTCCTAAAACCTGATCATAAGTGAGTTGGCTTTTATCAATGTATTCACTCGGTTCTTCTGAACAAGCGGTCAATAACCCGATACACAGCGCCAGGACAGTAGCAATGATTGAACGATATCTCATAATTTGTCTTGATTCCTTTATTGAAAAACTCTCCGCTACAGCAAATGTAAAAGTTGCGCCCAATTGGCAATTTCAAGGTAAAGACAAAGGATGACGCTTTATCTTTATTTTTCTTATCTTTTTACGGTCAAAGCTTCATCTCGATCAGATGATGGTAAGTTTGAAGTAACACGAGGGCGCATTGGTTTCGTGTTCGTTGCCGCTGAGATAAGAGGAGTTTCGCCAAAATCTTACGATAATCAAAAAACTGATTGAACATCCAATTAGGCATTGTACACTGACAAGTTGCTTTTCCTACCAAGGAAAGTATTGAAGACCCCTTTAATATTAAGTTTTGTAACTTTATTACCCGATGGATGACAAGGCAAATCAAAAGTTAACAGAGGAAGCAGAGCGCATAGAAGCGTTAATTTGGGAAACGGCGCAAGAGTATCAGGGAGACTGCTTAGCTTTGTTAAAGTTGTTGCGTATCTTAGAACAATTGCATTGGCAGATTCGGGAAAAATTATTCCATCCTGCCCTTCCCGATACCCGTAATGAATTGTATAAATTACTTCGTGATATTGAAGAAAAAGGAGGTTGGCCCTACATTGAACGCATGAAGCTGCGATCGCTGCTGATTCATTTAGAACTCAGTGAGGAAGATTCCTTATCCGATCCTGCTTCAAGAGAAGATTAATCATGGTAGGATGTTTGTGATCTTTAAATTAAAAAATTTGGCATTCCCCTGATTTGGAATTTTAAAAGTCTATGCCGTTTACCCCTGCTCCCATTCAATTTGGTACTGACGGCTGGCGCGGTGTCATTGCAGCTGATTTTACCTTTCCCCGAGTGCAACAGCTAGCTCCCATCGCAGCACAAGTGCTAGCAGAATCCTACAGTCATCTGGCGCAAAATCGCCTCATTATTGTGGGCTATGATCGTCGTTTTCTAGCCGAAAAGTTTGCCCAAGTGGCAGCAGAAGCCGTCCAAGCAGCAGGCTTTAATGTCTATCTTGCTAATACTTATGCCCCAACCCCAGCTTTGAGTTGGGCAGTGAAAGCTCAATCGGCACTGGGGGCGCTCGTGTTAACCGCGAGTCATAATCCGGCTGAATATTTGGGGTTAAAGGTAAAAGGGGCGTTTGGTGGCTCAGTAACGCGAGAACTCACGGCAAAAATTGAATCTCGTTTCTCCTCATCAGAAATCATTACTGCCGATCAACCGGGGCAATTAGAAACCTTTAACCCCTGGGAAAGCTATACACAGGTTTTAGCCGCAAAAGTTAATATTGAACGGATTCAACGCGCCATTGCCCAGGGTAAACTGGGGATTTTTGTTGATGTGATGCACGGCGCAGCAGCGGGAGGAATCTCGCACTTTTTGGGTGAAGGTGTCATAGAAATTAATGCTGAGCGCGATCCCTTATTTGGCGGTAATCCACCAGAACCGCTTCCTCAATATATTCCCAACTTGTTCCGAGCCATTAATCAAGCCAAACAGCAGGATCAATACCCACTACGGATGGGATTAGTGTTTGACGGCGATAGTGATCGCGTGGCGGCGGTTGATGGGGAAGGGAACTTTTTAAGTTCGCAAGTCTTGATTCCGATTTTAATTCAGCATCTTGTCCAAAATCATGGATTTAGTGGAGAAATCGTCAAAACAGTGAGCGGTTCAGATTTAATTCCGCTGGTTGCACAGCACTATCAGCAACCCCTCTATGAGACGGCAATTGGGTATAAATATATTGCGGAGCGAATGTTAGAAACGCAAGTCCTGTTGGGAGGAGAAGAATCGGGAGGAATTGGCTATGGAACTCATATTCCTGAACGAGATGCACTGCTATCGGCTCTTTACGCGATCGAAGCGGTTGTTGTTGCCGATCAAGATTTAGGCACCCTCTATCAAGAACTGCAAGCAAAAGTTGGCTTCCACTCCGCTTATAATCGGGTCGATTTGCCCTTAGCCAACGAAGAAGCCAAGCAACGGGTGCAAAATATTCTTGCCACTCAACCGCCAGCAGCAATTGCCCAACGAGCGGTAAAAAGTTGTCAAACCATTGACGGGTATAAATTCCGCCTTGAAGACAATAGTTGGTTATTAGTCCGCTTTAGCGGGACAGAACCCCTGCTCAGACTCTATTGCGAAGCACAAGATGAGCCAACTGTTCGTACCATCTTAAACTGGGCCAAACAATGGGCGAGTCAGCTCTAAAGGAAAATTAGGATAGGCTTTCCTCCATTTGGAGTTCTTCCGAGGGAATAAATGATTCCCAAGGTAAAAGAATGGGTCGATCATGAAAGATCAGTTGTCCGCGATGGGTTTCCCGATCAATCGCCACCCCACTAGTTTGTTCGGCTTTTTCGGGGTAAACTTCGTAGCATTTTTGATAAATATGTCGTGCTGCACTCAGCAGATAAGGGTCAATTAAGGACGCGAAGTTATCTGTTTCAGGAATAGAATCAACTTGTTGCACCATCATAGAATTTAATTGAACTAGATCATCAATGAGCTTAACCGAGTTTTGATTTAAACGCTAGGTCTAGTTTAGACTTTTTATTTCTTTACTTTACCTTATCGTCTCATTTAAATGAGAGTTAGCGATTGAAGCGGGCTGCGATCGCGCAATTTTCTCATTAAGATAAAAGAAGCCAGATTATTTTTGAGGGTTCCCTGACCATGAAATGCCCTTGGAATGCTCTATTACTCAGTTTTAGTCTCATCTTTGTCCCCGCCACTGCTGTCGGTGAATCAACGCCAGAGGAACCGACGGTTACGGTTGAGGAAAGCCAAGAAGAAAAATTGAATGACCTCCTACCGGATCTGACAAAAGAAGAATTGGCTTATCTGGCGACCTTACGCAAAGCCGATCAACTTTATCAAGCCGGACAAAAAGAGCGCGCGATCGCGCTTTACCAGCAAGCTAAACCCACTTTTGCTCAAGAAACCACCAACGCTTCCCAAGACCCTTACACTGATCTTGCAGCCCTTCCTCCTGATGGGAAAGTGTATTGGCGTTATGGGCAAGCCGAATTTAATCCCAAACTCGAAAGCAAAACCCTTGCCCCCTTAGAGCTGTTAGTAGAAAAACATCCTGGCTTTATTCCCGGTCATGTGCGCTATGCTGAAGCCTTAATCCATTTTGAACAAACCGAAGCCGCGATTACCCATCTTGAACGTGCGGTTTCTCGTTATCCCCAACAACTGGCGTTAGTGGAAGCCTTGCTTCCCCTTTATCAAGAAATGGAACAATGGTTAGACGCCTCTCTAACGGCGCGTCAGTTTGCGTTACTCAATGCGGAACATTCCCAAGCCGATGATTACAGTAGCCTGGCGGATCAACATTTAGAAAGTTATGAAAAGAAATTAAGAGCCAGCTTACGAGAAAATGCGTTTGCAAGCGTTATTACCGGTGCTCTCAGCTATGCTTTAACCGGGAGTTTATTGGGTCCCTTCTCCGCGATTGAGTCCACAGCGTTGCTTTTACAAGGAGAATCCGGGGTCGGAGATCGCCTGTCTGATCGCTTAGAAGAGCAACTTCCTTTGCTGGAAGATGAAGCAGTGGAGGAATATGTTACTGAGATTGGTATGAGTTTAACGCAATATGCAGGACGGGATAGCTTCGACTACGAATTCCACGTTGTCTTGGACGAAAACTTAAATGCCTTTGCCCTTCCCGGTGGGAAAATTTTTATCAATGCGGGGGCAATTTTAAAGACGAAATCGGAAGCCGAATTAGCCGGATTAATTGCCCATGAAATCTCTCATGCTGTCCTTTCTCATGGTTTCCAGTTAGTCACGGAAGGGAATCTATTAGCCAATGTCAGTCAGTTTATTCCTTATGGTGGGACAGCTGCCAGTTTAGTGGTTCTGAATTATAGTCGGGAAATGGAGCGACAAGCCGACGAATTAGGAACCCAACTCTTAGCTAGTAGCGAGTATGCCGCTGATGGCGTTTATAACTTAATGGAAACCTTAGTGGAACAAAGTAAAGACCAACCCCCCGTCTGGCTATCCACTCACCCCAACACAGAAGAAAGGGTGAACAATATTAAAAGGCAAATTCTGGAAAATGGTTATGATCGGTATCGCTACGAAGGGGTCAGTCGTCATCAACAGATACAAAAAAAAGTGGCTCAACTCCTAGCAGAACAGCAAGCGCAAGAAGGTGATGAAAATTCAGAAGATTAACCCTGTTATTCAGTGGGACCAAGAAACCATTACTGCCTGGTTATTTTTAGCGCCCGCTCTAATTTTACTTGCAATTTTCGTTTTTTATCCGATTAGTTACTTATTCTATTTGAGCTTTACCAGTGGGAGTTTTACAAGCGAAGGGATACAATGGATTGGCTTACGTAACTATCTTCGTTTATTGGTCAATCCTGATTTTTGGCAGGTGATTGGCAATACGATTTACTTTACAGTGGCAACAGTAATTCCAAGTTTAATTTTACCTTTAATCATTGCCGTATTACTCAATCAATCCGTTGCCTTACGGGGGCTACTGCGAACCGCTTATTTTATTCCTTCTATTACTTCTTTAGTCGCGGTAGGTTTGGGGTTTCGTTGGTTATTTCAAAATCAAGGACCCGTGAATGAACTATTCATTACACTCGGCTTTGATCCCATTCCTTGGCTTAATAGCACTGTCTGGGCAATGCCAGTTTTAATTATTCTGAGTACCTGGCAACAACTGGGGTTTAATATGGTTGTATTTTTAGCGGGGTTACAAGCAATTCCTCAGCTACGCTACGAAGCAGCCGAATTAGATGGGGCAGATGGGTTGGCAAAGTTTTGGTATGTGACAATACCCGGTTTACGTCCAACGTTAATTTTTACGACTATTACAACGGTCATTTTTACCCTACGCAGTTTTGAGCAAGTTTATGTGGTCACTGGGGGGGGGCCCCTCAACTCGACCAATCTTTTGGTTTATTATATTTATCAAGAAGCCTTTGCCCGGTTTGATTTTGGCTATGCAGCAGCAGCAGCCACTGTTTTATTAATGGTTACGTTAGTGTTAGTTTATTTCCAGCTTCGCAGTTGGGAGGACGAGAATTAATCATTCAATGATGGAAGTCGAAGATTTAATTGAAATTGGGACAATTGTCTCACCGCACGGAATTAAAGGAGAGGTAAAGGTTTATACCGATTCTGATTTTCCGGAACGATTTGAGAAACCAGGAAAACGTTTGCTTAAACGTCCCAATGAAAAAGAATTCGATTGGATAACGCTAAAGCGGGGGTATTATTTGCCTGGGAAAAAACTTTATGTGGTGAGCTTTGAAGAAATTACAGATCGCAATCAAGCCGAAGCATTACGGCAGAGTAAGCTATTTGTTGAAAAGCGCGATCGTCCTCAATTAGAAGCAAATGAATATCATGTCGATGACTTAATTAATTTAGCCGTTATTAATCAAGAAACGGGCGAGCAAATTGGTCAAGTTGTTGATATTTATCCAGCCGGCAATGATTTGTTAGTGGTGGAATTAGAGCCGACATTTCTTGAAGCGAATTTTCCTCAACAATCCAAACAAAAAAATAAGGTTTTAATTCCTTTTGTTACTGATATCGTCCCGATTGTTGCCCTTTCTCAAGGAAAGTTAGAAGTGAGACTTCTTCCAGGTTTATTGGACTTATATCACTTTTAAATTGTTTAATGTTTTTGAGGTAAATCAAAAAACTTTGAGCGAAATAAGGTAGGAAGTGACTGATTAATGATAACGTTGCTGTTCAGCGGCTGCAAACCAAACCTTGCTACCCCACGAGCAAGAACCAGCAGTCCGTTGCAACAGCGTTGTTATGTAGCTGAACGGCTTAGCAGCAACATTATAAAGTAACTGCATCACCTAAATTTCCAAGTTTAATCACTGCCTTTTTACCAAAGAAATACTCCCCGGAACCAGTTAGAACATATGGAGTGATTTGAAGGCATTCCCCCTTGGGTATTTCCAGCTTTTGGAATTCTTGAAAAGCTCTGACTACTCTTTGACTACCGACAAAACCCGGAACACTAGGAGAAATACTTCGCCTCTGATAATTAATGGATGCTTCTCTCATACGAGAGTAGCTCAACAAAAATACACCTGTTGATCTAGCTGGTATAGTACCAGGTACACCCACACATTCAAGAGTTCCTATTGCACTTTCCTGAGAGATTATCTTTCACATTTAGCAATAGATAAAAATGCGGCTGCATCAACACAAAATGTTGCTAGAAACGCAATCTTGTTTTTATACAAAGAAGTTTTACAAATCGAATTGCCTTTTATTGACGGAATCAGGCCAGCAAAACGTCCTCAATCAAAGACTTCCTGTCGTTTTTACTCGTGAAGAAATACGTATTTTTTGAGCAAGAGTGGTGTTCATCATTTAATAGCGCATTTTCCCCAAAAATCCAAACAAAAAAATAATACCGTTTATCAAAAGTCACTGGAAACTTGGCCCCAGTTTGTAGGGAGGTTCAATTAAGGATCTCTCTAGCCACTTTTGAGAATTGGTATAAGGTTGGGTTGCTGGGGCTTACAGATTGCCTAGCTTTACTCTCCCACTTCTTGCAGCGCTCGATCATAGAGAGTTTGGCTCACTCGAAAGCCCGCTTGATTGATTAAACGATCAAGAATTGGTTTGAGAACTGGGATAAGCTCCTGCTGTTTAGCATAAATGAGAATTCCCAGGAGACCTCTAAGTTTCAGTCCATAACTTGCTGCAACGCTTCTACCCAGACGTTCGTCAATCAGCAGCCGATTAGCACTGAGTTCCACTGCCAGTGCAATCGCTTCAGCTTCACCGGGATCAAGCGCTTGGTTGAGTATATCCAGAAGTTGGAGATTGGTCGGTGCTTGGATCTCCAGCCAACCAGCTTCAAGCAAAGAAATCATCGTGGTTACGAGAATTGGTAAGCGAGTGAGTTCTGAATGCACAGAGGGGGGAATGAGGATTTTGGGATAAATTTGCTGCAATAGAGCAATCTCACCGATGATAATAAGATTGCTAATCGGTGAGGTGTTGCTCACAATGATCATTACCAACTTTCCTCTTGCAGACTTTTGAGATCTTGGTCTAAGTCTTCAATATCATAGTGAACACAAATGCCACGACTGGCGATTAATCGCTGAAACTCAATCTGATGCAAACCAGCAAGTTGGCTGGCAGTACCGAGGGTAATGCGTTCTTGCTGAAACAGTGCGATCGCCAGTTCGGTGCGGAGGTCTTCCTCACTAATTTGTAGTGCATCGGGAAGGTTGATCGTGATTTGCATGGGTCAGACTCCGTGGTTGGGTTTTTCGCTGAGTTGGTCGATGTAAGTGATGAGGGCTTTAGCAATTAAGCTTTTTTCGTAGACGGCTTTGGTAAATTCAACAAGGGTTGCTTTGGCAGCTTGGAGGTGGCGATCGCGCTTTTCGGTTCTGCGATCAGGATTTGTCTAGACGACTTAGGTGTGACTACGGCTAATGTCAACGGCAGGCTGAGATATTTCGACAAAAAACAACGCGATCACTCGTCCGTCCGCCGCACTGGAGTTGTTGGCTTGGATTCGGTGCTACTCTATTTGTCGTCGTCTCCAGTAATCAGGTCTACGCTTTCCATGAACGATCGCAACTACCCAGATATACTCTTCAAGTTCTGCGTAAAAAATTAGGAAAGGAAACCGTTGAATTACATATCGGCGTAGCCCTGTGACTTTATAGACTACTCCTAAGTTGGGATTTTGTTGAATTTTACCAAGAGCTTGTTCGACTTCAACCAGGAAATTGAATCCCAAGCCTACCTTTTGATCTTCGTAGTAGGCAACTGCCCCATCTAGCTCCTCAATCGCTTCGCTGTGAATAATGACAGGCTTCACGAATATTTTTCTCTCAGATAGGTGAATACTTGGTTAGATGGTTTACCAGAAGCAGTACCTTCGTTGATTTGTTGCATCCGTCGCGTTAATTCAACATCCCAAGTCCTCTCTACGTCATAATCGACTTCCTCATCCAACGAGTGAATTAGAAAGTAAGCAAGTTCAGCACGCTCCTTAACAGAAAGTTGAGAAAGCTCAAGCTTTAGTCTCTCTGCTGCTTCAGTCATTTTTTCTCCTCCTGGCAACCTGCCTAATCTTCTCAAACCCGATCTTCTAATACCAAAATTTAGCAAATAGATAACTTCATCAAATTCTATCATCTTCCAACTGCGAGCGCGATTTGCTTGGACGACTTCGGTGTGACCAACGACCAATATTAGCAGTGAACTTAGATCCCCCCGCGATCGCGCTTTTCGGTTCTGCGATTGGGCTCCGCCCACTGCCAGAGGCAATCGCAACTTGTCTGGATGACTTCAGTGTGACTAACGCCGCGCTCACCGGCAATTTTGAAGCGCAGCGGAAAAATTAATTGTCCGAGTGCAGCGCCTCGTTAGCACTTATACCCTCTGAACGACATAAGAAGCAGAATTGTCAGATACCTTTATTTCATTTTCCGACCAGCTCAAATTTATTGATTTTGGGAAATTGATTTCAATCTCTTCGATCCCTTGAATGGCAGGTCGGATATAGTTTTCTATGAAAACAGAGATAACCTCCCCAGCTTCTTTTGCCATATGCTGCCAAGCGGCTTCACCATGGTAAAATTCACCTCCGCATGACATATATTTTTCTGATAGTTCAGTTAGTCGAGCAGAGGGAGTCGGATCAAGCACGAGAAGAACCGGAGTAAATCCGGCAGCTTGGCTCTCTTCTGCGAAAGACAGCTCTTCGCCGAAGCGACCTTGACCACTAGCTGCAATAGTAACCCGCAGCTTTAGCTCATAGGTTCTGTTATTGCCAGGAACCAAACAATCAATTTGCCTTCCTTTGCTCGTTGGCTGACCATTGGAATCTAGCCTTTTTACCGGCGAATTTCTTGATCCAACAGGCTCGCCGCCAAGACAGCTTGCCAAAAGAGGCTCAAACAGATAACCGGTTTCCTGGGCTGAGCGATTATCGACATCATAAATCCACTTTCGCCAAACCATCCAGTTGGCCAGTAAAGTAGATTCGCAGCAGCCGTACTCCAATCAAGACCTCAGTCCGATTTGATCCATGTTCGGCATCGGTTGTGAGGCTAAAATTCTCCTATATTTGACTCTTCTTCGGTGAAGGGCAGTTAAATTTTCGATGTATAGACCAAAGTCATTGTCTTTCTCAAATACAGATCTCAAAACGCTTTCGACTTCATTTGAGGTGATGTTCATTTGAGCTTGTTGATCAAACCAGCTCAAAGGGATTTTATAGTAGTCTGAATTAGGTGTAGCCACCTGACTAGCGCCGAAATCTGCGTGCAACCATCCCAAGTCATCAATGGCAATGGAAAGAAGCGAATATAACTCTCCGTCAGATATAACAACTTGTGCCTCTCCAGCTCCATGCATTTTGCATTTGGTATATAGGTTGCGAAAAAATGCTGAATTCGTCATGTTTTATCCAAATAGTAAGTGTTGTTTCTGTCTTTGATTCGTCATGAGCTCTAAAAGCAACATATCGGTTGCTTTTAGAGCCGGGCTCATAGCTCCTGCTTTAGTTAACAGATACCCTAAGAGCTTACCTTTATTATGGGGTTTCCCTGAGAATCCATAATCGTCTCGGATATGTTCGGCAAAAATTCGAGCAAGCACTGGGGGGATAGCATTTCCAATTTGCTGTATCTTTTGAGATGCAGTTCCGCAAAATATAAAGTCATCTGGAAAAGTCTGTATTCTGGCTGCTTCCCTAATCGTTAGAGGCCTATTCTCAACAGGATGGATTAGCTCTCGTGTAGCTGCACCTGTAATCGTAAGGCTTGGTTCATTGTCTATTAATCTCTTCAAGCCTGAGGGCGCACCGCCACGCTTTTCCGTTGGCGTTCCATCTGCCACGCGCCTATTTGCCCGTTTTCTAAACGATTCATGCTGAAGATGGTCAGGCAAATCTTTCATTGTTTGCCCAGGCCTAAGAGCAGAAATCCTCTCCAATTGAATACCTTTTATCGCAGGGTAGTAATGATCTGTAATTTCGACAGCATTACCTCTAAGTAGTAAATCGAACTTATCTCGGGCAGGTTCGGAAAGAGGAGTTGCTAACTCATCTTTTGACTTGGCTGCTTTTGGCAGGGTGCCAATTGCGTGCGAAATCGTTATATCTGAATTTCTAAATATTTGCCCTGAAACTTTTATTGTCGCCTCAGGAAGCTTATAATTATGACCAATTCTATTGCCAACAATCAGAACTCTTTTTCTTCTTTGAGGAATTCCATATTCTTGTGAATATACTTTCTCAATCCTTATAAAATAGCCAATTTCAATAAACGCTTTGGCTGCTTCATGAATATATTTACCTTTATTTGAAGTTAGCAACCCTTCAACATTTTCCATAATGAACCATTTTGGACGTACAACATCCAAAGCTCTGACATAGCTCTTCAAGAGATGGTTTCTTGGGTCATCCCAAAATCTAGTCCCAGCAGTTGAAAAACCTTGGCAGGGCGGGCCGCCGATAACCATATCAAGATCACCAGGCGCTACCCCAATATTTTTTAATACCTGATTAAAATCTAGGTTGTTAATATCTTCGTTGCTACATACTGCATCAGGAAAGTTGCGTTTATAGGTATCGATAGCAGCAGAATCTTTATCATTTGCATACAGTATCTCGTAATCTGCCTGTTTGAAGCCCAGAGAGCACCCTCCTGCGCCACAAAATAAGCTAATCGCTGTCGGCTTGTTCACTTTTTGTCCACCATGGGTAAATCCGAGACCTTTAATAATGCATCGAGTGCTATGTCATTGGTAGTGCTAACGTCCAAAGTCAGTGGCGGACTGAGATGTTTCGGAAAAACCGTGCGCGATGCCTAACGGCTCGGTTTTCAACCTACGCGCTTCCGTCCGCTGCACTGTCTTGTTAGGTCTGATGATAATTCAAATTCTACCATCTTCCAAGGCGTGATCGCGCTTTTCGGTTCTACGATCGCAACTTATCTGGATGACTTCGGTGTGACTAACCGACCAAGTTAGCAGGCAGTTGTGTTCTGCTGCAACCATTCTACAAATACCTCACGCTCTAATTTGCCAGATGCGATCGCCAACACCATACGTTCTTGTTCATCCACAGATGCATTAATTTCCAACCCATTCAGAACAAGAAAAGTCTCCGTCGCAGCATGACCTGTACGTTTATTTCCATCTACAAATGGATGATTCATGATGATTGAAAACCCTAATGCTGCTGACTTCTCCAGCAAACTTGGGTAAAGATCCTCTCCGCCAAACGTCATTCGAAGCTGGGCAATCGCTGATTCCAACAACCCCATATCTCGGATCCCCAATGTTCCACCAGATTGTTCAAGAATTTTGCGATGTAGCTCTAATACCTCAATTAATGTCAAATAGCGGATCATGCCAAACGCCAATATAGTTCAGCGTTTTTCTCCAACACATAATCGGCTGCATTAACGAAATCGCCTTTTTGTAGATTTAGCCAATCCTCTAGGCTTGCCTTCAAAAGCACTTCAGTCGCAATGCCATGCACTCTTGCTAAATTCTCTAGCTTTTGGAATTGGCTGTCCGAAAGATCAATTGTTATAGAAGCCACAGCGATCACTCTCCTAGTGTTTCTAAGTCAAGTTTAACATTCACTTCTGAGCTGTACCGTCCCCACCCCAAAACGAATTGAAAGATGAAGAGGGAGACAGCTTGCCAGCAGACAAGAAGGAACTTAACCAGAGTTCTACGTCAGGGAATTAATTGCAGCGATCGCGCATCATCTGCCAATAAAGAACCTCGCGCGATCGCGCTTTATCTAGACGACTTCGATGTGACTGATTGGGTCACACGATTGCCCAACTAAACTATGTCATTTTTTGATTGCACTTGTTGAACAATTTGCCGCACCACTTCTATGAAGACTAGGGCTGCGGCTATCACTTCTAGTAAAATTGTCAAGTTCATCACTGTTGTATGATCTGATAACAGTGCAACGACATAGTGGGCAAGACTATCCAAGCCAAGAGCAGCGTACACAGCCAGGAGCAAAAGACCTACCAGTTGATATCCACGAGATATCATGATCCATCCCCCAACCCCAATTATTGTCATTACGATCCAGGCAGAATACACGCCAAAGCGAGTCCACGAAGTAGGTAAATTCGGATAATCTGCCAGAAATTCAGCATTGTGGATAAAGTGTATGAGACTTGCTGCAAGATAAACGAGGAGCAAGATAGGAAGAACTTTTGACATCGATCTGTGTAGCATGACGATTCTGACTTCTAACGGTGAAGTTGTGCGGCGGCAGTTAACCTCAATCATATACCAATAACCTCTGTTCCGTCCGCACCAACGCAGTGTTGGGTTCGGGTTCGCTGCTACAAGACGCTTACTGAATAGGCACGAACTGCTGTATCTACTGTCGCAATGGTCAAACCGTTTTGTAATGCTTGACAGATAAGCATTCTGTCAAATGGATCACGATGCAATGGTGGCAGTTTAGCCAATTGAATCACGCTATTTTCATCAAGAGCAAGACTAGCAATCTGATGAAGTTCGCGCTGCTTGGGCAAATAAGTTTCAGGCGACTCTGGCAGAGGAAGCTTGCCCAACTGGTATTTGACAATTGCTTCCCAAACAGAAACTGAACTCAGGTAGACCTCATTATCTGGATCACGAATTGAATCTCTAACATTCGTTGATAACTGGGCATCACCACTGATAAACCACAAAAAGATATGCGTATCTAGCAAAATTCTCATTTGCCCTCGAACGTATTAAGAAGATCTTCAGGCAAGGGAGCATCGAAATCGTCTGGAACAGTAAATTCACCTGCACACAAACCAAATGGTCGCAATTGCTTACTCCGCGCAATAGGTCTAAGTTCAGCGATCGCCTTATCAGATCTAACAATGACAAGAGTTTCACCTGCCTCTACTTGGCGCAGATATTTCAAGGGATCGCGTTGTATTTCATCAACAGTGACGTTCAACATTAGATTACCTCAATACCAACTTTGTGGACAGTTCTTGATGTTCTTCTGCTCCAATTAGTTAAACTAATAACCGCATAATTGCAGAACTGGTCGCAACTAAATAGCTTCATCTCATGTAATCGTGCGCTCGAACATCGCTTGAAGCACGTCCTTTCGCTTAAGAGTTTTACTGTTGAGGGTTACAACACTGAAAGTATCGTCAACAATGCGTTTTGCTCCATCATTGACATGAACATGTATCCCTGCACATTGCCTCTTAAGCAGATGAGTCTTAAAACAGAAAAGTCTTATCTCTATTATATTAAGCGGCTAATCATTGCTCAAAAGATCCGCGTTCGGGTATGATTCGCAGACATCATATTGATCCAGATTCGTTACAAAGAGCCGTTAACTCGTTTTTAAGCGGAATGGTAATTTAGAGAAGAACATTCATCTAAAAGCAACGATCAAATTTTGAAATTACTCTGTCTCAGCAATGGTCATGGTGAAGATGTTATTGCCGTTAGGATCATTGAGGCGTTGCATCAGCAAACTCAATCGGTAGAAATTACGGCTTTGCCCATTGTTGGTGATGGATTAGCCTATCAGCGATCGCGCATTCCTTTACTGACGCCGGGGAAAACCATGCCTTCGGGAGGGTTTATTTACATGGATGCGAAAGAGTTGTGGCGAGATGTCCGCGGGGGACTGATTGCGTTAACTTTAGCGCAACTGAAAGCGGTACGACAGTGGGCGAAACAAGGAGGGGTGATTCTTGCGGTGGGAGATATTGTTCCCTTACTGTTTGCCTGGTTCAGTGGTACAGAGTATGTATTTGTGGGTACTGCTAAGTCTGAGTATTATTTACGAGATGAGGCGGGTTGGCTACCCAACACCTCCCGTTGGGAACGAAGAATGGGGTCGGTTTATCTCCCTTGGGAACGTTACTTGATGAAAAGCCCTCGCTGTCAGGGTGTATTTCCGCGGGATGCCTTAACGACACAAGTGTTACAGACATTTGGGATTCCCGCTTATAATTTTGGCAATCCGATGATGGATGGATTAGTGCCAGAATTTCCCCTAAGAGAGGCATCAGACACACTGCACATTTTACTCCTACCGGGGTCTCGTTCTCCCGAAGCAGAGAGAAATTGGCAATTAATTTTAGAAGCCGTAGACAGCATCATCCAGCACGAAACCCAGAGTAAACTTTGCTTTTTGGGCGCGATCGCGCCTAGCCTCAATTTAGATTCATTTTGTGAGCAATTACAAGCCAGAGGATGGCAAGAAAAAGAAAATTTAAACTTATCTGTTGCAATGCCCCTTCAAGATCAACAAGGCTTAGGTTTTCAACAAGGGGTGACACCCTTATTTCTCACCCAAAATGCTTATCACAGTTGCTTACACGCTTGTGATTTTGCCATTGCCATGGCAGGAACGGCTACCGAACAATGTGTTGGCTTAGGAAAGCCGGTGATTGCAATTCCGGGAAGGGGTCCTCAATATACTGCTGCTTTCGCCGAAGCCCAAACCCGCCTCCTGGGTCCCTCCGTTATTTTAGTGCAAAAACCTGCGCAAGCGGCGGATATTTGCCAAGGGCTATTGACTGACCCAGATCACTCGAAAATGATTGCCAATAATGGCAAACACAGAATGGGAAAAGCTGGTGCTGCTTCTCGCATTGCCCAATACATCCATAATCTAAGTTCGAGTAGGGAATAGTTTTGTAGCATGAATTAATCAAGTTCAGATAAGACGACTTCATAAAGTCGTGCCAAACTGTCGATCAGAATGTCTAAACTTTGCGGGTCGGAAAGACGATGGTCACCCGATTTGAGCAAAATAACAGTAATGAAATCACTCCTTAATTCCTGCTGTAATTCACAACTCCACATCCAAGGGATAACAGTGTCCTGTCGACCATGAAGCAAGGTCACAGGGCAAGTTAAGGTGCCAAGACGCTGATTGCCAAGGAGTTGATGATTGATCGACTCTTGGATGTAACGCTGAGTCATTGGTAAAGAACTATGAGCAAGGATAATTTCACCTTTCGTCGATAACTCTTGCCTTTGCTGAGTATTTAGACCTGGTAGGATCAATCGCGATGTGAAGTCGGTTGCAGTGGCCAGACCCATTAAGCCACAGATACGCTGGGGAGAGTGAAGGGCTAAGAGCATCATAATCCAGCCTCCCATAGAGGAACCCACCAAGATCTGTGGTCCTGATGTTATGGTTTCTAAAATGTGACAGGCATGATCGGTCCATTGACCCAAAGTGCCATCCCTAAATTCGCCACTAGAACGGCCATGACCGCCATAGTCCATTAAGGTCGCTTGCAAACCCTGTTGCTTGGCCCAGGTAAAAATCTGGGTCGCTTTAGTCCCCTCCATATCTGAACCATAACCAGGCAGAAAGAGAAGCCCTGGCTTATAGCTTTGTTTGACTGAGGCAGCATGATGGCGATAGGCTAATTGTGTTCCATCGGGATGTTTGCTATAGCTGATCTCCATGATTGAATGTTTTTCGCGTTAGCTACTGTGAATCAGATGAGCTTAAAGTCAAGGAAAACTTACGATACGATTTATTAGGGAAGATTAAAAGTTTATACAATGTTACTCCTTCTCGTCTAGGTTAAACGCAAAGAATCTCATCTCCGATAACCCACAAAGCGCTCTCTTACTGCTACAATGCAGCCAACCTCAAGGCAGGATCGCGATCAGTTTAGGAATATTAATCAATTATGAATGCTTCAGATAAAGTTTCTGTTGGTATTGTTGGGGCGTCTGGGTATGGGGGGGTACAGCTGGTTCGCTTACTCCTAGAACATCCTCAAGTAGAAGTAACTTATTTAGGAGGCAGTCAGAGTGCTGGCAAAGACTTCGCTGATCTTTATCCTTACCTCGCTCATCGCTTTCACCATCGGATCGAGCCCATCGATGCTGAGACGATCGCGCAACAGTGTCAAGTTGTCTTCCTCTCTCTCCCTCATGGTTTAGCCCATGACTTAGCACCGCAACTGTTAGCGAAAGGATGCCAAGTTCTCGATTTATCTGCTGATTACCGTTTCGGCGACCTCACAACTTACTCAACCACATACAATGTGGAACGGCATGATGAAGATACTGCCTCAGCAGCTGTTTATGGCTTACCTGAGCTTTATCAAGAGCGCATTGCTGCTGCTTCTCTCATTGGTTGTCCGGGATGTTATCCCACTGCTAGTTTACTCGCGATCGCGCCTGCACTCAAACAAGGGTTAATTCTTCCAGAAAGCATCATTATCGATGCCAAATCTGGAACATCGGGTGGGGGACGTCAAACCAAAGTCAATTTACTCCTTGCTGAAGCAGACAACGCTCTAACCCCTTACAGCGTTGCCGGACACCGTCACACTCCAGAAATTGAAGAAATTTGTAGTAGCCTTGCGGGAGTGGAGATTCGAGTGCAATTTACTCCTCATTTAGTTCCGATGGTAAGAGGCATGTTAGCGACGGTTTATGCAACTTTGCGCGATCCGGGATTAGTCCGTGATGATTTACTGACAATTTACAATGCTTTCTATCGCTCCTCTCAGTTTGTGAAAATTCTTCCGAATGGTGTTTATCCACAAACCAAATGGACATCTGGCACTAATCTCTGTTATATCGGCATTGAAGTCGATCCCCGAACTGAGCGTGTCATCATTATGTCCGCAATTGATAACCTGATGAAAGGGCAAGCCGCACAAGCTGTTCAGTGCATGAATTTAATGTTGGGTTGGGAAGAAACTTTAGGGTTACCGCAACTGGCTTTTTATCCTTAAGCTAGGATCTGCAGAAAAGGTCGCTTGGCTACTTAAAGCGAGGAAATAGGAGTCAGCCAGGTTTCCCATAAATTTAATGAGGCATTTTAACGAAAATTAGCGTTAAAGAGAAGCTCATGATCTCAACGGATTAATAATCTCACTTTTTTAACATAAATTCATCATTTCCCCAAAAATCTTGAAATTTGACCCTTATAAATGAGCAAAGTAACAAAAGCTTGGTCTCTATTTTTAAGATTTCTAATGTTTATTTACAATTAGCTTCATAACACTCATTTTCTCGTTAGATTAGGAGTAGTAGCCAATACACCAGGAGGGTTATTTAAGATGGTTACTACCCAAGATATTGAACAACAAATTACGGATGCCAAAGTGGGTCAAGCCGATCTGGCATCACTTCAAGACTTAGCTCAAAAGGCAAAACATTGGGCGCAAGAAATTTCTCAGGAAAAAGGAGTTCATTCTTCTGATAGTGCGTATGCTTGGAATCAAGTAGAGGAACTCTTAGCAGTTATTTCTCATCGCCAAGCGGAACAGAAAAATAAAACCTACCTTGACAATTATTGCCAAGAACATCCCGAAGCAATAAAATGCCGGGTTTATGATGTTTAACTGAAAAATGGGGATGGGACGAGTTACTGAAAGCGTAATCCGTATAACTACTCTCACAATTGAAGCGTCAGTAAAGCAATTTCTGTCCCAATGCCAGTCCGCAAAGTTAAGGGCTAATTTTTAAAGGCTCATTGCTTAGATTTTACCCCTCTCCAAGCAGAGGGGTTTTTGCTCAAAGTAAAGAGAAGTTCTCATGGTGAACTTCACTATTGGCAAAGGACTGATAGACTTTTGAAAACTTGATTACCATTGCACCAATCATCAATCGTCACCTGGGAGATAGACGCTCATGGTTGCCGCACCCACCATAACCAACTATGAACCTGCCACTCACGCGATCGCGCTTTGGCTTTTGGAAAAGATGGGAGAAAACCGCTCCCCCTTGGCTTCCCTGCAATTAGATGATAAATTGCTGGCTTGGGCAATGAACAACTCAGGGTTACGGGTGCAACTCTTCCGCTTAATTGATTGCTTGCCCTCGCTAGAAAGTCGTCCGGAGATTGCAACCCACCTCCAGGAATATCTGAGTGATGAGAGTGTAGAACTGCCCAGTTCTCTCAAAAAACTCCTCAATTTTACTGATCCCAATTCGCTAGCTGCACAAACTGCTGCCTCCACATTTCGCAAAGGGGTGGCGATGCTTGCCCAAAGGTATATTGCTGGAGAAACCACTGAGCAAATTCTTAAGACCATTGAACGCTTGCGCCGCAATCAGATGGCGTTCACAATCGATTTACTGGGGGAAGCGGTAATTAGTGAGGCCGAAGCCCAGTCTTATCAGCAACGATATCTTGATTTGTTAGCAACCCTCTCCCAAGCCGCCCAAAACTGGCAGTCGGTGCCAGCCATTGATACAGCGGAGGGAGAAGACTTACCCAAAGTCCAAGTCTCGGTGAAATTGACTGCTTTCTACTCCCAATTTGATCCCCTCGATCCCGAAGGCAGTCAAGAAAAGGTTTGTGAACGAGTACGTCCGCTGTTACGTCGCGCTCAGGAAGTGGGAGCGGCGATTCACTTTGATATGGAACAGTACGTTTATAAGGATCTTACTCTTGCCATCTTGAAAGACTTATTGATGGAAGAAGAGTTTCGCGATCGCGCTGATATTGGTGTGACGTTGCAAGCTTATCTCCGTGATTCCCAAAAAGATCTAGAAGACTTAATCGCATGGGCAAAGCAACGAGGCACGCCGATTACGATCCGCTTAGTAAAAGGAGCCTATTGGGATCAAGAAACAATTCGAGCGACTCAACACCGTTGGCCATCGCCCGTCTTTCAAACGAAAGCAGAAACGGACTGCAATTTTGAACAGATGACCCAGACGCTACTAACGAATCATGAATGGCTTCATGGGGCGATTGGTAGCCATAATGTACGTTCCCAAGCTCTTGCCATCGCGATCGCGGAAGACCTCAATATTCCCCGTCAGCGCTTTGAACTGCAAGTGTTATATGGCATGGGAGACCCCTTAGCCAAGGCAATAATCAAGCGAGGTCATCGGGTACGAGTCTATTCTCCCTACGGGCAACTTTTACCCGGTATGGCTTACTTGATTCGACGCTTATTGGAAAATACAGCCAATAGTTCCTTTTTACGCCAAAAATTAGAAAATCGCCCGGCCGAAGAACTGCTTGCGCCTCCTTCTCCCCAACCAGAGCAAGCCCCTACGCCCACCCCAGGGGTATTTGCCAATGCTGCCAATACTGACTATGCTGACCAACAGCAACGGGAAAACGCACAAACGGCACTGGCTAGGGTGCGGCAACAATTCGGTAAAACCTATTCTCCTCTGATTAATGGGGAATCTGTCGAAACCGCTACCTATCAAGACTCCGTCAACCCCTCTCAACCCACCGAACTCATTGGTCGGGTCGGACAAATTTCCTTAGAACAAGCCGAGGCAGCAATGCGAGCGGCGCAAGCCGCCTTTCCCGCTTGGAAAAACACCCCCATTTCCGAGCGAGCGAGAATCATTCGTCAAGCCGCTGACTTAATGGAACAACGCCGTCATGAGTTCAATGCTTGGGTTTGTTTTGAATCCGGAAAAGTCCTTGCTCAAGCAGATCCAGAAGTGTCAGAAGCCATTGATTTCTGCCGCTACTATGCGGATGCCATGGAACAGTTGCAGCAGGGTCATCACTTTGATCTGACAGGGGAAACGAATTTCTATCATTATCAACCCCGGGGACTGGCCGTGATCATTTCTCCTTGGAACTTTCCCATTGCGATTTCAACTGGGATGACGGTTGCCGCTTTGGTGACCGGTAATTGTGCCTTGTTAAAACCGGCGGGAACCACTTCCATTATTGCCGCCAAACTGACCGAAATTTTGATTGCTGCAGGCATCCCGAAAGGAGTGTTTCAATATATTCCGGGTCGTGGTTCTACCGTTGGGGATTATTTGGTAAAGCATCCTCAAACTCATTTAATTGCCTTTACTGGGTCAAGAGAGGTGGGATGTCAAATTTATGCCGATGCGGCAGTAGTGCAACCGAAACAACGGCATCTCAAGCGAGTGATTGCTGAAATGGGGGGCAAGAATGCAGTTATTGTTGATGCCAGTGCCGATTTAGACCAAGCCGTCTCAGGGATTATCTCCTCTGCTTTTGGCTACAGTGGTCAGAAGTGTTCGGCTTGTTCACGGGCAATTGTCCTGGAAAGCGTCTATGATCGCTTTGTTGAACGACTGATGGCAGCCACCCGCTCGCTGCAGGTAGGAAAAGCCGATGATCCGGCGACAAAAGTAGGTCCGGTGATTGATGAGACAGCGCGCGATCGCGTTTGTCATTACATTGAGCAAGGTAAACAGGAAGCCAATGTAGCGCTGCAAGTGTCTGTTCCCGAAGACGGCTATTATGTTGCGCCTACTATTTTTACAGAGGTTGCTCCTGATGCTGTCATTGCCCAAGCAGAAATTTTTGGCCCCGTGATTGCTGTGATTAAAGTAAAAGATTTTCCCGAAGCTTTAGCCGTCGCTAACGATACGGATTATGCCTTAACCGGAGGAATTTATTCCCGCACCTTATCCCATATTGAACAAGCGAAAGCCCAATTTGAAGTGGGGAATTTTTATATTAATCGGGGCATTACTGGCTCAATTGTGGCCCGACAACCCTTTGGTGGCTTTAAGTTGTCGGGAATTGGCTCTAAGGCAGGGGGTCCCGACTATTTGATGCAGTTTATGGAACCCCGCGTGATTACAGAGAATATCCAGCGTCAAGGCTTTGCTCCCATCAGGGGCGCGGATTAAGCCTGTTCCCTATTCCCACTTCGCGTAGCGCTATCCTACTTCCCACTACTCGGTCCGCCACCGCGAAAACTGCCATAGTCAGACCGCAGACGAGTCGGTCGCCAGGAACCGCCAAAGTAATAACCCGAGATACCTGTATTATGACGCGGTAAATACAGCGGTTGCGATTCTTGACGTAACGCAAGGGCGGAGCGTTGAGTATAACTGGCAAAAATCGTAAGGACGGCAATCAAAAAAGCAATACTCGCAAAAATTTTAGGTAGCATTAGTCAATTAAAATTTAGTTGGCATCCACAGTAATAATTTTGACGGGCTTTTTCCCGGACTGGGTTTTCGTATTTTCGGTAACCATTAGGGTCGTCTGATCGACTGGTTGATCGGGAGTGACTTCCACATAAAACCCATAAGAACCCCGTCGGGTAAAAACGAAATACTGTTCTAGTGTTCCCCGAGCATCTTCAATTTCACCATCATCTCGACGAAAACGAAGTTTAATCGGAGTTTGTTCACTATAAATTTGTTCCCCCATGCCATCTTTCAACCACAAATTCACCATTAGCGACTGGGGTGAGGTTTCATCGGACTTGACCTTAACAGACACTTTAATTAAACACTTCTCTCCGCCAAGGAACGCTCGTTCTCCCACATCACTATCATTAACCGTTTTCTTGATTCTCACTTTCCCGATTGTTCCCACAGATAAACCGTTGAGAATCAACATCACCAAAACCCCAAAAAATCCGGTCCAAAGATAACGACCATCGATGACCCCATTTTCAACGTCAACCTGAAAGGAAACTGGTTGTTCACTCAGGACACGACCTCGGGTTTCTCCATATTCTAAAACCGTAACTGCAATCGTAATCTTTTCTTGTTGTTTCTCTCCTAGACGAACATCTAGCCCTCCTAAAAGATCTGACTCTGACCAAGTTCCTGTTTCTCCATCTTCTCGCCAGACACCAGACTCTTTCCAAGCTTCTTTAATCCCAGAGGCCAGGAGTTGGTTTTGATCATCATACAATCGAATTTCGTAAACGACCCAGTGATTGGTAGGGATCACAGCTTTTACATCAATTCGCAGGGCGCCAATGGGACGACGTTGGATGGTGAGCGGAGAAAGTTTGACAGTTTCTTCAGGAAGAACATTGACTCTCTCGTTAGTGACTTGTTGAGGAAAAAAAAGACTCCCTAAACCAGCAAGAATGACCAAAATTAAGGCAAAGGAGCTAATCTTCGTACTGTGTTCGACAAAACGGCTCGTATTAGAAGATTGAATGCTAGCTGACATCTTTCATCTTGTCCAAGATAATTAAACGTGATCCAAAACAAAATTAATGAGTTTTTAGCTCTCTATTAGCATACAATTTTAGAGAAGACTTTAGAGAATGTTGAATCATGATGTTAGTGTTACAAGCAATTGTGGAAACACTGGGCTGGACTTTTTTTGGCGTAATTCTTCTTTATGGAGCTGTTTCTTTATTTGATATGATTACGCCCACCGATTACCGTGGAGAAATTCGACGGGGCAATGTTGCTGCAGCGATTTTTGTTGGGGCATTTATCGTAGCTTTGACAGCAATTATTGTGGCAGTCATTGTAACTTAAAAAAAATTAATGCTTTCTCGCGATTTTCAATAGAAATACTGAGAAAAATCAGATATTTTCTTTTGTTTCACAGCGCGATGGCAATTCCTCTCTCCGTTTGGTCTAATGTTTTCTCCGAAGTATGAAATCGCTTAAGAGTCACTTTTAATGATATTTTAATGGAGTGAAAATCACGATTTCACTAAAAACTTTTGGGTGACAGCAAATAATTCATTTAATTTGATGGGTTTGGCAATGTACTCATTTGCTCCCGCTTCTAAGCAGCGATCGCGATCGCCTTCCATAGCGCAAGCCGTCAAGGCAATAATTGGCACATCCACGACGTTGGGATAACGGCGAATTTCTTGTATGGCTTCTATTCCGTCGATCCCCGGCATTTGAATATCCATTAAAATTAAATCGGGATTTTCAGATAAAGTGAGCTGAATTGCTTCCTGCCCATTGCTTCCTACGAGCAGCTGATAGCCTTTAGCTTCAAAATAGTTAGAAACTGTCATGACATTGGCTTCGTTGTCATCAACCAACAAAATTAACGAAGCGCCCTCCTCTTCACAAGCAGCGGTTTGATCAGAACTAGATTGAAGTTGGGGTTCGGACTTGATCCCAGAATCAACACAGGGCAATTCAACTGTAAAACGGCTGCCAATGCCCACTTGACTCGTGACACTGACATGCCCATCATGAAGTTCAACTAGATGTTTCACTAAAGCAAGTCCTAAGCCCGTTCCTTGATATTGCCGATTTAAGGCGCTATCAATTTGCGTAAAGGGCTGAAACAATTGTTCGAGATCGGCTTGGGCAATCCCAATTCCCGTATCAGACACTGCAATTTCCACATAGCCTGTAGAATCGATTGCATTTTGAGACAGATAAGCCTCTAGTGTAATCCGCCCGCCTTCTGGAGTAAATTTCACCGCATTATTCAAAAGATTAATCAAAACTTGCCGAATCCGTTGTTCATCAACTAATAAATCGGGTAAATTCGGCGCAAGTTTTGTCTCAACTTGAATATGTTTATTAAAGGCTTGCTGTTTAATAAAGGTTAAACTGTATTTGCAAAGTTGAGCGATGGGAGTAGGATGATATTCTATTTTGATCTGACCCGATTCAATTTTAGCGATATCGAGAATATCGTTAATCAACTCTAATAAATGGGAGCCACTGCCTTCAATGGTTTGTAGGGCTTTCACTTGTTTTTCGTTAATGTCGCCAAAAATGTTTTCTTGTAGCCCCTCGCTCATCCCGAGAATTGCATTGAGAGGTGTCCGCAGTTCGTGGCTCATATTCGCTAAAAACTCGCTCTTAAATTGATTGGCGCGATCGGCTGCTTCTTTGGCTTTCTGTAACTCCCGAGTTCGTTCCTCCACCCGTGCTTCTAAATTGGAATTGGCTTGCTCGAGCGCTTGAAACGATTGCTGGAGTTGTCTCGCCATCTGATTAAAGGAAGCGGCTAATCGACCCAATTCATTATTCTTTGATTCATCCACTTTAATATCAAGATTATTACTCGCAATTTCAGTGGTGGCAGTGGTTAATTCAGCTAAAGGTTTCGTAATTTTACGACGGAGAACGCCCGATAAAAAGATAATTTCTAAGACTAAAGCCCCACTCCCCAGTAGGAGAACGAAGATGGCGATTTCGGAGGCTTGTTTGGAGAGAATAGACTCGGGAAAAACGGTCACAAAATACCAATCTGGTCCTTCCAGTTTCGTTAAAGCTAAAAATTGATCTCCTTGTTCATCATTAATGACGAGGGGCAACTCCTCATAATTTTGGACGAGTTGGAACACCCTTTCCAGATTGGCATTGCCGGTTTCTATCATGGTTAACTCACCCTCATTTTCACTAATTTCCTTTCTCAGTTCGGGATGAGCAATCAAGCGACCATCCTCTCGGAAAATAATATTGTAAGTTCCTTCTAAGGTTTGATTAGTCGTGCGGACAATCAAATCATTCAACGGAACATCTTGACCGACACTCATCATATGTTCATCCTGCCAATAGATGGGGGAAATAACCGAGACCATCCACTGATCAGCAATTGGATCGAGGTAAACCGCACTCCAGACGGTTTCCCGGTCTGGGTTATGTTTGGGTGTAGAGATATAAAAATACTCTTCTTCGGTTTCGTCAAAATCTGCGGTTGCTTCAGCGGGCCAGTTAAAGCTGGGCCAGTAGCCGATCGAAAAGTTCTCCCGGTCAACAAAGTAAAGATTCGGAAAACGGTTATTCCAAGCACGGCCATAATCGGTAGCTAAGTGAAAGCCAATTACAACCCGCTGTTTGATCTCAGCATCAACTGCCAAGTCGTCGTCTAAAAAAAGGGCAGCATATTCATCAAAGGGATACTCGGGACGATTACGGGTTACCCCATCAGGAGACTCAATGAAAAACTGTTCATACTGCTTAGAGTAGTCTTCTTGATTGGTTGCAGCTAATCGTTTCAGATATGCTTTTTTTACAAACTCAACATTATCTTGCGCTAAGCTAAAGAGGGTTTCCTCCCGTTGGGAGCGTTCAGTGACATATTGTCGTAGTTTTTGCTTGGTTTTTTTTTCGAGAAGTTCAAAGATATAGAAATAGCTAATGGTCGTTGAGGCAATAATGACAAAAGCGACGCCAAGGGAAGTTTTACTCAGTGCCTGCCGAGCCAATGAACCTTGTTGAGAGGGACGAATCCATTTGAGCATGGTGATTACTGAATGATGAGTAAATGAACTTACTAGTGATTTAAAAATGCTTTAAATTGAGTGTTTGATCGCGAGGGGTGAACTCACTCAAATCGTTTCCAAGGAAATGAGCATTAACCTGGGGGCAAATTAAGGAAGATTTAAATAAGATTGCTTGTGACAAAGTCGTATCAAATTCAATGTTATCGAGGGGGAGATCTTCTTCTCCGTTTAAGATGGATAAAAATGTTGTTAACTCATTACGATAACCCGCTTGAATGTGTTCTTTCAGCGCAGACAACCAGAAAGAAAACGGTTCGGTTTCTAGGCAGTAGCCATTTGCTTCCATCTCTCTCAATAAGGTTTTCCAAGACATAGAAGAGGGATTAATCACATGAAAAGTTTGCCCCCAGTTAGTCGATTGTTGAGTTAGATAAACCATTGCCTGAGTCGCATAATTAACAGGAGTCAGATTAATTTTGCCTGACAAGTGAGGGGCTTTTCCCAGTTGGAGACAACCCTTAATTAAACTAAAGAAGAAATCATTCGGTTTGTGAGTCATGCCCGTACGACTATCTCCAACCAGGGTGCCGAAACGATGAATTGTAGCCGGTAAGCCACGGTTTTGGGCTTCTCGCACCAGTTGTTCGGCGACCCACTTACTTTGGCCATAACCGGTTTGCAGTTCTTCTTCATCGAGCGGCAGATCGGTTTCTAAAACTAACCCTTGATCCACGTAAGTCTCGGGAAAAACGGATAAAGTGGAGACAAAATGAACGGGTCTGGTCTGACGGCAACTTGCCAAACGGAGGATTTCTTGGGTACCCTGAACATTGGTGTCTCGTAACGCTGAGTAAGGATAAACAAAGTTGACCCAAGCCCCACTGTGATAAATAACGTCGATACTATTCGCCAAATCTTCAAATTGTTCAGAAGAAAGTCCGAGTAGGGGTTTTGATAAATCACCAATTACTGGAACAATGCGCTGTCGGTAACTGGGATGCCAAAGCGCATAAGATTTTAACTGCTTTTCAATCCGTTTTCTGGCACTTTCTCCCGGACAGTAGCGCATCAGACAATAGAGATCAGCTTGAGTTTGCTCTAAAAGCTCGGCAAGCAAATAAGGACCGACAAAACCAGTCGCACCCGTGAGGAAAACCGCTGACGGCGATTGCGCTTTAGTAACATTAGCTGGGGTGCGATATTGAATGCTTGGATCGAGTTTGGCTTCTGCTTGCAGGTCAAAATCTTGAGAGTCAACGCTTGTTGGAGCAGAGGGCGCGCTGGCTTCTCCGGTTCCTGTAGGGCAGCCCGCCCCGTAAGCAGGGAACATCGCGCTGGGATTACTATCAGAGGTGATTGCCTTGGCAAAGGCAGCAAGGGTGGGATGTTGCACGAGTACAGAAACAGCAATTTCAATCTGTAATTGCTCACTGACGCAATGAATACACTCAATCGCAAGTAAGGAATTCCCTCCCAGCGCAAAAAAATCATCTTCTACACCGACTTCACTCACACCCAAAAGCCTACTCCAAATCGCCGCTAGCTGTTGCTCGGTTTCATTCTGTGGTACAACTGTCTCTGAAACAGTAAGCTGAGTCGGTTCTCTGTCCAGTGAAGGTAACTGTTTTTGATCAACTTTTCCATTCGGTGTCAGCGGCAACGCATTCATTAAAATAAAGTTCGCCGGAATCATGTAATTGGGGAGTTTCCGTTGCAGATAGGTACGTAGCATGCCAGTAACAGCCCGTTGCAGAGATTTCAAAAGACCCTGCGCCTCTAGCAAATACTCTGCACTTTGCTGCAGGAGGGTTTGCTCAACTGCAAACGTTTCTAGTTCCACTCCGAGACGAGAACCTTGCTGCCAAACCACTTTCCCTTGAAACCAATGCTCCTCCTCTTGCTTCGGTAGAGGAAAGCTCAGGCGAACTGCGTCTCCTTGCTCCAAATCCGGTGGTGCATCTTGTAAGCCCACCCCAACTGGGGAAATATCAACGGTTCTTAAGTGAAATAACGCTCCGCCAGATTCTAAAGAACACTCTACTTCGTAAGGAATTTGATCGGGAATGAAGTCAGAAATCAGGTAAGCAATAATTTGTTGATGCCCCAGTTGGTCAGGTTGAGTGGTGACAAAAACTTGATGAATCCCGGGATAACTGGTGAGGGTTGCTTCGATTTCACCCACATCAACGCGATAACCGCGAATCTTAACTTGTTGATCAATCCGTCCTAAGAATTCGAGATTGCCGTCTGGTTGATAACGAACTAAATCACCTGTTTTGTAGAGTCGAGCATCCGGTTGATGACTCAAATGATTGGGAATAAAACTCTTTTCTGTTCCCTCAGGACAATTTAGATATCCACGAGCAACGCCAATTCCTCCTAAATATAACTCGCCAGCTTCCCCCCGAGACACTGGCTGTTGTTGTTCGTCAAGGATATAAGCTTCTACATGCGGTAATGGTTTACCAATGGGAAGTTCTGGGTTTGTAGAGACTTCTGCTGGTAAGCGGTAAGTCGTTGCGACAACAGTTGCTTCTGTGGGACCGTAAGTATTAATCAGCACGGGTGAACCACTTACACAATTTTGCCATTGCTCTACGTAGTAAGGATTCGCTCGTTCTCCCCCGATAATGACACACCGGATATCGGAGGGGAAAGTTAATTCCGGTTGTTTGACCAATCCTTCTACTAAGAGATGCCAGTATGCTGTGGGCAAATCTAAAACAGTTAAGCGATAATCCTGACACAGTCGCAGAAATGTTGGCATGGAATCCAACATCGTTTCTGGACGTAAAACCAAAGTTGCCCCTGTGATGAAACAGGTATAGATTTCTTCAACAGCTGCATCGAAACTAAAGGAGGCAAATTGAAGAATCCGATCTGTTTCGGTGATTTCATATTCTTGAGCCGCTTTTTGGGCAAACGTCACTAGTGAGCGATGTTCAATCATCACCCCTTTCGGTTTCCCTGTGGAACCCGAGGTATAGATTAGATAAGCTAGATTCTGCGGCGTTGTTTCGGAGGTGGGATTGTCAGTGGGATACTCTGCAATCAACTCCCAATCCCAGTACAAATCAATCAGCTTGACCTGTGTCGGAGGAAGGTGATCACTATTATCTTGAATTAATAGAACTGAGAGTTGAGAATCATCCAGCATGTCAGCGATTCGTTCGGGGGGATAAGCCGGATCAAGGGGCACATATGCTGCGCCTGCCTTTAAAATGCCAAGGACTCCCACCATCAGGTTGAAGCAACGGGGCATAAAAATTCCCACTAAGGTTTCGCAACCGACACCTAGACTTTGTAGATAGTGAGCGACTTGATTGGCAGCTTCATTGAGTTGTTCATAAGTGAAATGTTTTTCCTGATCAATTACTGCTGTTTTCTGGGGAAGGCGTTGAACTTCCGCCTCAAATAAATGATGGATACAGAGGTCTAACCTCTCAGTACCGAATTCGGGTTGATCGCACTCAATTTCTGCCAGGAGAGGAAGGGTTGCGATGGGCTGTTCGGGTTGCGCGATCGCGCTCATTAAAAAGGCTTTAAATCCTTGAGCTAAATGAACGATGGTTTCTTGCTGAAATAAATCAGCGTTATATTGCCAACAAAGCTGTAGTCTTTCTCCTGCTTCTTTCACGGTTAAATGCAGATCAAATGCTTCACTACCTTGCTCTTCAAGTGGATACGGGTCTACGCATGAATTGTTGTCTCCTCCGATGCATTCACCAAGGGAACCGATGTCCCAACTAAACGCTACTTGTACGGGTGGAGATTGGTCTGTTTCTTGCTGCTGCTTCAAATATTTCGCCACTTCCGGGAAAGGATC
Source organism: Cyanobacteria bacterium GSL.Bin1 (assembly GCA_009909085.1). Lineage (NCBI taxonomy): Bacteria > Bacillati > Cyanobacteriota > Cyanobacteria bacterium GSL.Bin1. Next base: position 117,868 of record JAAANX010000099.1, read on the forward strand.
GTCTTGGTAGTGTTCCACCTCTTCCACTCCTCTGGTTACTCTCAGCAAAACGTCAGAGAAAGATAGATTTCCGACTAAGTTGACACGACAAACAACCCAATTCGCCAGCTTGTCTCGGACAGTTTGAGGCTCCTCGGTTTCTCGCCAGTTTGACCTGAGGGAAACCCCCATCAAGAACTTTTCCTGCTCGCACAGGCGACTTAACCAACTTGAAAATGCTGAGCAAAAGATAATGAATAAACTCGTATTTTCTAATTGCTTAAGTTTTCTAATGTTGCTAACTTTACTCTCCTCAAAATCATCTAAATAAACCTCTCCTGTGTAAGGGAGTGAATTCGACCATTGAGAATCGACAGGCAAGCTTAAATGTAGGGGGATTTGCGCCAGTTCGTTTTCCCAATAATTTTTTACGTTAACTTGTTGTTCAACTGAGATTTTCTCAGTAGGTTGCCATTGAATACACTTATTGAAGTAATTTAATTTCATCAATCTTCCTTCGTGATTACCCTTGAAAACCTTCTAAGTATGTTATGAAAAATCTTGTCCCTTAAAATAATTAATTTATAACACACTTAATTTTAAATGAGAAAATTTAATTTTAAATTACGAAAATATACTCTAAAGTAATTACTGAAAAATAACTCAAAAAGCGTGATTTCTCTGATAAAAATCATCACTATCTAAAAGTTCATGAATAACAGACAATTCAATTATGATTTTTAGTATTTTCTTTTCAAAAAGTAATAAATAGGCTTTAACTTAAGTTAAAGAGTAAGTTAAAGCAATAACACCTTGGTTTAGTGAAGTATGGTCCGGCGCAAAATTGTGGTATTGTAAGGGGCTAATATTAAGGATGAATTAAGTTAGTCGGATAATGAGTAAAATACGGGTTGGATTATTATTTGGTGGATGTTCTGGAGAACACGAGGTATCCATTCGTTCTGCAAGCGCGATCGCGCAGGCACTGCAAACGGAACATAACGCACTCAAATATAGTCTAATTCCCTTTTATATTCAAGAAAATGGGATCTGGCAAGCCGGAACCGTTGCTGAACAAGCGCTAAAAGAGCAAACTCCCCCAGCCAAGTCAGCCTCAGGGGAAAGATGGCAGTTTCCTGCAGCAGCCAGTACGATTGATGTCTGGTTTCCAATCTTGCATGGTCCTAATGGGGAAGATGGAACGGTCCAAGGCTTACTGAAATTAATGCAAGTTCCCTTCGTTGGTAGCGGTGTGCTTGGCTCAGCGTTAGGCATGGATAAATTAGCGATGAAAACGGCGTTTGCTCAGGCTGGATTGCCGCAAGTGAAGTATAAAGGAATCCAGCGCGATCAAATTTGGTCGAGTCCCTGTGTCTTCCCCAAACTCTGTGATGAAATTGAGGAAGAAATTAACTATCCCTGTTTTGTTAAGCCAGCCAATCTGGGCTCATCTGTCGGCATTTCTAAAGCGAAAACCCGGTCTGAACTTGAAGCTGCTCTTGATCTAGCCGCAAATTATGACCGCCGGATTATTGTAGAACAAGGGATTGTTGCCAGAGAAGTTGAATGTGCCATTTTAGGGAATGAAGATCCCCAAGCTTCAGTTGTCGGAGAAATTAAGTATACAACTGACTTTTACGACTATGAAACAAAATACACCGAAGGCAAAGCAGAACTTTATATTCCCGCCCCCCTTCCCGATCCAATCTTTAAACAGGTTCAAGAACTAGCAAAACAAGCGTTTACCGTGGTGGATGCAGCTGGCTTAGCCCGGGTCGATATTTTTTATGAAGAGCAAACAGAAGAAGTCTATCTCAACGAAATTAATACCCTTCCTGGCTTTACAGCAACCAGTATGTATCCCCGGTTATGGGAAGCAACGGGCATTCCTTTTTCGGAATTGGTTGATCGTTTGATTCAACTCGGTATCCAACGTTATCACTCGGAGTAAGGTTAGAGGATTAGATTGATCTGAAAATGCCAAGCGTTCCTCCCTTTAATTAGGAGACTCTACTTATCGTCTGGCAATTGGTCATAATGTCCACCAATCGCGAAGATACAAATATAATTGTCATCAAATTTGTAAATTACGCGATCGCGCTTAGATAATCGTCGAGACCATAATCCTGATAAATTATGCTTAAGCGGTTCCGGTTTGCCAGTTCCCTGGGTAGGATCTCCTCTCAGCATTTCTTTCAGAATTTTGCAGAGGGCGCGATGGAGTTTTGGATCTTTTTGTCTTAACGTTTCGTAAATCTGCCAGGTCTTCCCTTCAAATACTAAGGATCTCATTGACTTCCTCAGCCGTGGGAGAATAACCTTGACTTTTTTGGTGAGTTTCTGTGGCTTGGGCAATTTGCTGCACCAAGCTGGCATTTTGGAGAACGTAGAGGGTTTCTTGCTCTCTTTCCCAGTCTTCGGCGCTGATAACCACAAAATCACTGCCATTGCGACGAGTTACCTTCAATGGTGTATGTTCGCTAATGACTTTTTCTACATAGTTTTTGAGCTTTTCTCGAAACTGATTGACACTAACGCTGTCCATAACGTCATTTTGGAATGTACGGCATTTACGTACATCTTAGCAAGAGTAAACCAATGCAGGGTTGATGAAGCCATTAAAAAAATGCCAGGACGCAGATTTGAACTGCGGACACGGGGATTTTCAGTCCCCTGCTCTACCAACTGAGCTATCCCGGCAAGCGCCTTTTTTTAGCGCTTTATTACTATAACAAATCACTTTGGTAGTGACAAGTCCCGAGAGAAAATTTATTTCGGTCTCATTTCGCGTTACATTAGATGAGAAAATCGAAACGTTCGGTATGCTTTCGCGCGATTTATGAGCCAATCCTCGGCAAATGTAATGACTAATGACCGTCCCTCAGAACCACCCAAGCCGTGGTTATGGGATCATCTCCCCAATTACCCAATTTCTGTGCGGGGATGTTCTCCTCGGACGGCCCAAGAGATTGATTTGTTGTTGCTCGCCCTCGAAGCTTTGGAACTCGCTAGCTCGGAACGGATGCTAGCAACGGCCAAGGATTTAAATTTAACTGATTTGATTCCAAACCGGGTAGTTTTGTGGCGGTTGCGGTGTACCAATCCTTGGCGACGCTCTTATATGCGACGCTATTTAGAGTTAGAGCAAGCAAAGGCGCTAACGATTATTGCTGCTTCGCGATCGCGCCAACTGACGTTTTTAATTCGCCAACTGCTACTGGTGGAGCAACAACTTCGCGCCCAAGAGCTGCCACTACGGCAAAATCTCCGCCTTGGATGGTATTTAGGGCGATTTCAGGCTCATTTTCGCGGACGGATGAATCCTCGTCGGGCCAGAATTGCAGAATATTTAGCGTCTCCTGATCAATTGGATGAGGTTGCCATTTCCTTACTGAAAAAACTGTTATTCGCGACAGGAACTGCTGGCGCACAGCGTTTATGGTGTAGTTTATTTGATGGAGAAATAAGATGACGATTCGCCGTCAATACAGTTTACCGAACTGTTCTTTAATCCTTGATGGCTGGACAGGAGACGTAAATTTTAACGAAGACGGGAATGGACGCCCCTTGATGTCAATTTTGGTCAATGCCGAATGCCGCTTCCTTGCCGAAGAACATCAGTCATCCGTCTTACAAGGCGATCGCGATTTTCTGGAAAGTTTAGTCCGAGTTGTCAATAATTACGCGCAATCGGTTCTGAGTGGACTCACTCCGGAACCGACTCAAGATTGGGTCGGAGAATCGGTTCAAATCAAGCCTCTTCCGGAAAAAAATCGACACCAGTTGCAATTGACGCGTACCGAAGATGGCAAGCCAGAAGAGGTGATCAAAATTGATTTAACCACAGTAGAATTATTTGACTTGGTTGAAGCCATTGATCAACTCTTAAATGATGGCACTACTCTTCCCGAACTTACCTTAAGTCTTCATCCTCACTCTCGTAAAATTCGTAGCCGCAACGAACCGTTAGCGAAAAAAGCCCAGCCCGCAATGACGGGAGTGGCGAGTTTAGCTGTCGCCGCGATCGCGCTCTTTTTTGTTCCCATTCCAGAAATACGCGAACCCGAACCCGTAGAAGGTAATGGATCCCGTCGTGAAGAAACCCTCCCCAGTGAAAGGGGGCGTGCCGTCCCTTCCGGGATTAAAGAAACCCTCGCCGATCTTCCGAGAATTACTGATTCAGACGAGTTAGCGGCTTTAGGAAGTAATCTGCAAACGACAATTAGTCAAAACTTACAACAAGAGGTTAGGGAAGAATCCTTACGGTATCGGGTGTGGGTTACACAGACAGGAGATGTTCTGGGTTACGAACAACTCGCAGGACCGAATCTCAATATTACCGAAACCCCCGTTCTCCCCAATTTGCTTTCTTTACCCGTTGAGGGCAATACTCCACAAGCAAGTGCTGTTGGGGAATTAGAAGTCACTTTCAACGCCAATGGAGTCGTGGCAGTCGAACGGGAGTAATTGTCGCACAAAATGCCAATTGCCGACTCTGGCATAAGGTTCTAATGCCGAGAGAACCGTTTTCCCATAACTGCGATGATTGACCCGACTATCGAGTAAGGCAACAACCCCTTGTTGTTCGCGCAAAGGAACCACTGCTCGCTGTAATTCTCTCAATGCCGTGGGTAAGAGATAGAGGCGAAACCAATCTTGGCGTTTCTGTTTATAATAAGCAGTTTGTCCGGCAACAATCGGGTTTTCCAGAGAAGGAAGCGGAATGGTTGTCATAATCAGCAACTGTGGCGTCGCTAACTGTTGTCGGTAGTCTTGCCAAAATTCCCAGCTACACACTAAAATCCCATTTTCTCGCAGTTGCGTACTTTCTAACCGGACGCGAGACCCAAATTCACCTGCTAATGCCGTTGCTGTTTGTCGTTTCAAGGGGACATCACTGACTAGAACAACCACTAAATTGCTATGGAAATCGCCCTCAGTGATCAGGTGACGGATTTTTTCCAAGAGGGCGGGTTGAAATTCCCTGGTATTGGGCATTGGCATCCCATCGGGTATATATAAATTAATTGCATCCTGATGGCGATCGCGCGCAAACCGTAAGCAAGTCATCTCTGGTAAACCCAACTTCTGACGATACACAGGGGCATCTTTTTCCCAATCGAGAAAGCCGCCAATGAAAACCGTTGGCTGTTGTGTCCAAAGTGGGGTTAACTCTTCAGAGACCGAACCAGGACAACACGCAATTGTAAATTCTCCTCGTTCCCGATACATATCTGCCCAAAGGAGTTGATTACTTTGTTGGGCTTGCTGGAAAAACTGGCAAAAGGGATGATTAGGTGCAGTCTCCTTTAAAACCACAAATAGCTTTTTCAGAATTTCTTGTTCCGGTTCATTCAGCAATAAACACTCATAAGGATTTTGCGGGCGATTAAAGAGCATTTTGGTCAGTTCCACTCTCACATCACGAATGAGGTCTGCATGCTGCGGATAATGGTTGAGTAATTCATTCCAATGGCGAGTGGAAATCCTCAAGGTGAGTTGCTCTCGTGCCCAATCTTCTAAATCATCCGCTTCGTCAAAAATGGTGGGAATGCCCTCAGGAAGGAATCCTTTTTCAAAGAGACGATCCGCAAACCAGTCTTGAGGAGAAACCAGAATTAACCCGGAATGATGGCTCAATATTTCTGGAGAAAGGTTGGCTAAGTTTTCGCAAACCTGAACCGGTGTGTTCGTATCCAGCCATTCTTTGAGTTGTGGAATTGCCCGATCTAAAAGCTGCTTTTGTTTGCTTTTCGGGGCAACAACAAGGACAGGACGGGCAAACAATAGAGCAGGAGTCAGATAGCTAAAGCAGTAGCCTGAGGCAGTTCCCGTTTGCATCAGGGCAGACCGTTTAAGGCGCAACGCTCTTGCCACAAGACGCGCCATTGTTAGATGATGGGGCCAATTGAGGTCGGGTTGATTGCGAAGAAAGCTACGGAGATAGGTATGGACTTCTGCTTCGATAACTGTCACGAGAACACTTCAATTTAAATAGAGTCACTCCCATCATTATAAAAAAGCATTATGAAGGTCGGAATTATTGGTTTAGGTTTAATTGGCGGTTCGTTAGGGTTAGCGCTGCGATCGCGCGGTCATTATATCCTCGGGATTTCCCGTCATCAGGAAACTTGCACCCTTGCTTGTGAAAAAGGAATTGCCGATAAGGCGAGTGTTGATTTCTCCCTTCTCCAAGCTACAGAGGTGGTATTTATTTGTACCCCGATTGGCGCGATTTTACCGACAGTGGAAAAATTACAACCCATTCTTTCCCCCGACACGATTTTGACGGATGTGGGATCAGTGAAAAGTGCGGTTGTGAATGCAGTCGCCCCTCTCTGGTCAAATTTTATTGGCGGACACCCCATGGCAGGAACCGCAGAACAAGGGATTACAGCAGCCAAGCCGGACTTATTCCCAGGCACACGATATGTGTTAACCCCCACAGAACACACGCCCTCACAAGCGCAAAAAACGGTCACTGAATTAGTTCAGTCTTTAGAGACCGAGGTTATTATTTGTCCCCCAGAAACCCATGATCAAGCTGTCGCTTGGATTTCTCATTTACCGGTATTTGTCAGTAGCAGTTTAATTGCTGCTTCTCTGCAAGAAACCGATCCCGAAGTGGCACAGTTAGCACAAAAACTCGCAAGTTCTGGCTTCCGGGATACCAGTCGCGTCGGTGGGGGGAACCCAGAATTAGGGGTGATGATGGCAAAATATAATAAAGAAGCCGTGCAGCGATCGCTGCAAGTGTATCAAGAACAATTAGAGACAATCAAGCAAGTGATTGAAGCCGAAAATTGGGATGTTTTAGAGATGATGTTAGGGCAAACTAAGGGCGCGCGATCGCGCTACGATATGACTCATTGACTTGGATTTAATTTTCATCTGTATCAAAAGCATAAAATGCTGCTGGACTCATAACCTTGGGGGAATTGAGTTCTAAAGTTAAAATATCTTTATCACCAGTAATCAAGTAGTCACATTGAGAGTAAATAGCAGCTATCACAATCGGCAAATCTGCTTGATCTCTCAAAAAAGTTAGGTCGTCACGGGAGGCGGGTTCGATATTATCAATATCAACAAGTTCGTAGGATAACTCAATCAAAAACGTCTCTAGCGTTTCAATCTGATTCGGAAACTTCCGCTCAAACACTGCATATAGTTCATCCACAACATACTGAGATATAACTAAGGTATGCCATGCAATTGCGTATCGCATAAACTCAGCTACCGATGAATTAGGGAACAGAATTGCCGAAATAATCACATTAGTATCAATAAATAAACGCACAGCAAATTACTGCCCATTTTCAATGCGAACTTCTTTAACTAATTGGATGACATCTTCTTCGTTGCGAATTTCCGCTTTTTCTGCTGCACCAGAAAGTTCTTCCTGTATTTTAGAAAGTGCAGTCAGTGATGAGTTAGCAAGGGTGATTTTGCCATTTTCTTCAATAAATAAAACTTTGTCGCCAGGTTTAAGATTCAGTTGCTTGCGAATCTCAACCGGTATCGTAATTTGTCCTTTAGAGGTAACTTTAGCTAGTTCCATAACCCTTCCTTACATTCCTTACTATTATTGTATAACTGTATTTTGCTAGCGCTGCCAATAGATTAGGAATGATGAGAGATGATGTTAGGGCAAACCCAAGATGCGCGATCAAATTTTTTATAAGTCAGGAATTATACGCGTTTGGTATCATAAAAGGGATGATTGATGCTTCTGTGATTCCAAGGGTCACGCATGCAAAAGACTGGACTACTCTCTAATTTTACGTTAATTGTGTTTGAATAAATTATCTTTTATTTGTATTTAATAATGCTTCGATCAATTATTTTATTTCTAGTTTTAGTTACATTAGCTGCTTGCGGCAGTTCTGCTCAAGTGCAAGCCCAAGATCGTCTTTTCCCTAAAATGTCGGTTGATTTTTTAGATTCTTATGAACTGCCTAAACAGACATTTGAAAAAACACCGGTTGGTGGTTTATCTGGGATCACCTATAACCAGAAGAAAAATTTATTTTATGCGATTTCGGATGATCGCAGCCGAAATGCCCCGGCAAGATTTTATACCCTTGATATTAGCGTTAAACTCCAAGAAACCACGCCACAAATTGCAGATGTTAGCGTGGAAGATGTTACGTTTCTCCAAACTGAGGCGGGAGAAGTTTTTCCCAAGGGAGAAATTGATGGTGAAGGGATTGCTTTTGCCCCCGGCAATACGGTCTTTATTTCTAGTGAAGGGAACACGGAGCAAAATATTTATCCTTTTGTCAAGCGCTTTGATCTCGATACAGGAGTGCAGAAACAAACCCTTCCGTTACCGCAACGGTTTTTATTACCAGAAACAGAAGAAGATGCCCCCAGAGGGGTGAGAAATAATCTGGGGTTTGAATCTCTAACGCTTAATCCGAGTGGTGTACTCAGTCCAGAAGGGGATCCCTTTCGAGTTTTCACCGCAACAGAATCGTCTCTCCGTCAGGATCAATTACCTAAAGATTCGGAAGAACCAACCCGAGTTCGTTTTTTACATTATGTGGTTAATCCGATTGGGCAACCCCTTCCGATTGCCGAACATTTATATTTATTAGATGAACCCCCATTAGGAACCGTTGGTAATGGTTTAACCGAAGTTTTAGCTATTCAACCGGAAGGGTATTTCTTAACCCTAGAACGGTCTTATGGCTTATCAGGATATGGTGCCAAACTCTTTCTGATGACAATTGGCAATGCAACAGATACGTCAGGCGTAAACACCTTTAATGTTGAATTAGGAGGATTGCAACCGCTGCGGAAAAAGCTATTGTTTGATTTCTCTGAACTTGATTTCGATATCTATAATTTGGAAGGCTTAGCTGTGGGTCCAACTTTACCCGATGGCAGTCAAAGTTTATTTGTCATTAGTGATGATAATTTTAATGAACAGGAAATTACCCAAATTTTATTGTTTCGTTTGCAAAATTAAATCAAACTTGCTTGATTCCCTAAAACAGCTAACGAATGACAAATAACTAACTTATTATGTCCTACTGGCACATTGTTCCTAAACCTGAAATTCCAGACTGGTTCCTCACGGCAGTCGCACAGTATCATCCGCCATACTCTCCATATATTGCTCAATTATTGTGGCAACGAGGCATTGATGATTTAGACAGTTTAAAGCAATTTCTTGACCCGAAAACGTATACGCCCACTTCTGGCTTTGCTGGTTTTGGACGACAAATGGAGTTAGCGATTCAACGATGTCAGCAAGCCTGGGAAAATCAGGAAAAAGTTGTCATCTGGGGAGATTTTGATGCCGATGGGGTCACGGCAACAAGTGTGCTTTGGGAAGGGTTACAACCTTTTTTTCCCACTCCGGAAAGCCTCTCTTATTACATTCCGAATCGTCTGACTGAGTCTCATGGCTTGAACGAACCAGGGTTGAGACAATTGGCAGCGAATGGGGTGGAATTAGTGATTACTTGCGATACCGGAAGCACGAATTTGGCGGAAATGAAAATTGCTAAAACCTTGGGGATTGATCTGATCATTACCGATCATCATACGTTGCCCTCAGAAGAACCTGATGTCGTTGCCATTCTCAACCCTAAATATTTAGCCCCATCGCATCCGCTCTATCATCTGTCGGGTGTCGCCGTAGCGTATAAACTCATTGAGGCTTTATCTGAATCTTTTCCGGAAATTCCAGAACAGCCAGCAGAAACGTTATTAGATTTAGTCGCCATTGGACTGATTGCCGATTTAGTAGAACTGCGAGGAGATTGTCGCTATTTAGCTCAACAAGGCATTCAAAAATTAGCCCAACAACTGAATCATCCCACGCGCCCAGGGATTGCTGAACTGTTGAAGTTATGTAAGAGAAGCGGCGATCGACCGATGGATATTGCCTTTGGCATTGGTCCTCGTATTAATGCCATTAGTCGTATTCAAGGGGATGCGACATTTGCAGTGGAATTGTTAACCAGTCAAGACGAAACCGTTTGTAAACAACTGGCTCAACAAACTGAAATTGCGAATACGCGTCGCAAGGAACTACAAAAGGAAGTGGAAACTGCCGTGAAATGGCGCATTGCAGAACTGGATTTATCGACAACGGGGGTAATTGTTCTCGCTGATTCCCAATGGCAACCGGGGGTTTTAGGGTTAGTAGCGGGACAAATTGCTCAAGAATATGCCCGTCCCACCATCCTTTTAAACTTGGATACGGCTAATGAAGAAGAAATCAGTTTTGCTCGCGGTTCTGCCCGTTCTGTGCAGAAAATCGATCTTTATCAACTGCTGCGATCGCAGCAACATTTATTACATCGCTTTGGCGGACATCCGTTTGCTGCAGGACTCAGTATTAAAGCAGAAAATCTCCCGATTTTTCGAGAGGCAATTAATCAACAATTTCGCCAGCAATATGGCAGTATTGCCCCCGAACCTACCTTGGCAATTGATTTGATTGTTACTGTTCAAGAGTTAGGAAAAGAACTCTTTCAAGCTTTAAAATTACTGGAACCTTATGGAATGGGCAATCCGCTTCCGCGCTTACTGATTCAAAATTGCTGGTTTGAGCAAGTTTGGAATAAAAATATTCAAGATTATACGGGTAAGAAAATTCGCTATATTCGCACCACATTTAAAATTTGTGATGAAACTAAGCCAGAGGGATTTCCTGGCATGTGGTGGGGACACTATAAGGAAGAGTTACCGGAGAATCAATCGTTTGATGCGGTAGTCGAACTAGATTTTAATGCTTATCAAAAAGAGTACGAAGTGCGCATTGTAGAAGTCAAAGCAAAGCAGCAACAAGATAGTTATTCTTTTGGGAGTGATGAGACACTGGTCTTGCTGGATTGTCGAGGAGAGAAGACACCCGTTGAGACCAAAGAGCCGGTTTTAACGGTCGATAACTGTCCTCGCCATTGGGAAGAAATAACGTCAACTCTGGAAGCAGGAATGAAAAGCAATTGCGCGATCGCGCTGACTTATTCGTCACCTCATCACTTGCCAGCAAAAGAGATTTGGAAACAGTTACTGGGTATTGCCAAATATCTCAGCCGGACTGAGCAAATTGTGACCCAAGAAAAACTACAAACTCAGTTGGCATTAAGTCGAAAAACACTTACCCTTGGTCTGCAAGCATTGATGAGTATCGGCTTTCATCTCGAAGGAGAAGTAGCAATAAAAGTAACAGGAACAGCAAAGACTGATATTTTTAGTCCTGACGCTGTTCAGACTTTTTTAGCGGCAGTTCAAGAAGAACAATTTCGTTGTCAGTACTTTTCTGAAGTACCCATCGACATGATTCGTAAGCAAGGTCTAGCTGTTTCTGCTGATTCCAAATAAAGGAGCATTTTCTGGTAAAAGGGTTCCGGATCGAAATTGTAATTTTCCTTAATATTCAACGATTTTGCGTCCTTTCAGCCGATGGATCTTGAATAGTCAGCTTAATTTTGCTATTTTGATGAAGTATGGGTTGAAGTTGTGTCTAATTCTTAAAAAGTAAGCTTGGAAAGCTAGTAATACGTTTCAAGCTTTATCAACCCTCTTTTTTTAGCGGCAACGCGTTGAATGAATTCATTTGTAACGACTTTGTTATAAATTTGACAAATTAAACTATTTCAGGTGAAGAATTAACGACTGGGCGATTAATTTTGTTTGCATCGAGGGATGAGTGTACTGATTTTTTCTCCCTTGCCTCCCCGATCCAACTTCGACCCATTATTTCAAAACTGACCGACAACGACTTATTGTCCCCCCCAAAGGAAACGCCCGCCTAAAAAGAGGATGATTCCACCAATGGCAAGCCAGTCTCTGCCTCTGAGCCTTAGGTAATGCCATTGGACATTATGTTGATCGGGACTGGTAAAGCCTCGCACTTCCATCGCGATCGCGATTTGTTCGGCTCTCATCAAGAGGTTTTCCAATAACTTTTCTGCCACCATTAACCACAGCGTTAGACTTTTACGAATACCCAATTTTTTCCAGTTAATTGCCCGGGTACTAACCGAACGAACCAGATTTTGAATTTCTTCTAAAACCAGGGGAATGAAGCGTAGGGATAGGGTTAGAGTAAGTAAGATTTCGGTTACTGGAACGCCAAAGCGGCGTAACGGTTGAAAAAAGGTTTCTAAACCGGCAGTAATTTTTTCGGGGGCAGTGGTTAAAAGATAAAGATTGGTACTATAAATGAGGGTAAAAATGAGGGTGCTGACGCGAATGGCAAGGTCGAGAGACCGACGAGTCACAGTGAGCCAAGCTTCATTAATTAAGACGTACTGATAATCAGTTGGTTGGGGGAGGTCCAGATCGCTGCTGGGTAATCTGGGTTGATGGTTAATAGCAAGTCCATCATCGAAAATGCAGGTCAACACAAAGACTAATGTGCAAAGGATCAGTAGCCATCCCATCTGTTGTCGCCAAACGCGGAGGGGAATGCGAGCCAAGAACGTAATTAAAATTAAAGCAAAGACTAAGCCAATCCGCCACAGGGGATGCGCCAAAATGGGGGTGAGAAGAAACCCCATCAACCAAGCCAGTTTAATTCTTGGATCGAGATGATGAAGCCAAGTATCGGGTTTTTCTAAATATAAGCCAATGGGCAGCGATCGCAGTAAGTCCATATAACAATTAATAATTCAACTGAGTGGTCATGGGCTGATGATGCAAAGAATCAGTCGCTATCCATTATTAAGTTCTCCTACACTCTTGTTGCACGATTCAGTTTGTTTTCTTCGACATCTCGGGGTCGCTTACCACGCCAAATTAAACGTAAGGGTGTTCCAGTAAAGCCTAATTGTTCTCGGAATTGACGGTCAATATAACGGCGATAGGTATCATTGAAACGTTTAGGATCGTTCACGAATAGGGCAATGGTTGGCGGTTGGGTACTCACCTGCGTTCCGTAATAAATTCTGCCTTGTTTCCCTTGACGACTCGTCGGTGGAGAATACCAAGCCACTGCTTCTTGAATCACTTCATTGATCACAGCGGTACTGACACGGCGACGATGTTCTTGCACCGCAGTCTGAATGGAATCAAAAATGGTTTTTACCCGTTGTCCGGTTAAGGCACTGACAAATAAAATTTCTGACCAATACATAAAATAAACGCGATCGCGCAGCATTTTTTCATATTGATAAATTGTATTGGAATCTTTTTCTAACGCATCCCATTTATTCACAATAATAATCGCCGCTTTCCCTTCTTCTTCAATTCGTCCAGCGAGTTTCATATCTTGATCGGTAATGCTATCTAAGGCATCAATGACCAGGAGAGAAACATCAGAGCGTCGAATGGCTTTAAATGCCCGATTAATACTAAAAAATTCCGCACCATACCGAATGTTTTTCTTCTTGCGAATCCCTGCGGTATCAATCAAGCGATAGACTTGTCCTTGATGTTCAATTTGTAAATCAATGGCATCGCGAGTCGTCCCTGAAATCGGGCTAACAATGGAACGACTTGCCCCAGTTAGAGCATTGAGTAAACTGGATTTACCGACATTTGGACGACCAATAATCGCAACATTAATTTCGGTTTCTTCTGCTTCGGGTAAAGCTTCATAAGGGGGAAAAGTGGAGATCACAGCATCTAATAAATCGCCCGTTCCACTCCCATGAATACCGGAAACAGGATACGGTTCTCCTAACCCTAATTCCCAAAATTGTGCGGCTTGCATTAACCCTTGTTCCGGCGATTCACACTTATTCACCGCTAAATAAACCGGAACGTTTTGCTGACGTAACCACTCGGCAATTTCTTCATCTCCAGAAGTGGGTCCACTTTGCCCATCGACTACAAAAATTGCCGCAACGGCTTCTGATAACGCCATCATCGCTTGCTGTCGAATTTCCGGTAAAAATTCACTGTCATCATCAAAGACAATGCCACCAGTATCCACCACTAAAAAATCGCGATCGCGCCAAAAACTCGGTTGATATAAACGGTCGCGGGTAATTCCCGGTTCATCATGGACAATGGCATTGCGACTCCCCGTCAAACGATTCACTAACGTCGATTTTCCGACATTCGGACGACCAATAATTGCAACAATGGGTAACTTTTTCATAATAATAAATAAATGCGCGTCTTTAACCCACAGGTTGTAACGCGCCCTCCCTAAACGTTCATTGTAGTTTTCTTGTTGGCAATGTGAGCCAGACGATCTTTAAAAGGGAATGTCATCCAAATTTTTTTCTTCTTCCTGCGTTCCCCCTGCTGTTTGCGGTTGTGAAGTAGGAAACTCAACTAAATTATCCGTCTCTTTTTGAGCAGAAGGTTCGGGGGCAGTTCCCTTACCTATTCCATGAATGCGAGATAAGGTAAATTCTGCCCGTTTTTCTTTGAACCCTTCTTGACGTTCAAGAATGTTCATGCGCAGACGACCTTCTAAAATAACTTGATCCCCAGCGTGATAATTTTGAGCAACATCATTGGCTAAGTTATCTCCCCAAGCCACTACCTTTAAACTGGCCGGTGGATCATTATCGCGCAAACCGGAAAATTCCACCATCATTTCTGTTAAAGGAGTTTGATTTTCTTGCGTGTAGCGCAGTTGGGGTTGGCTGGTAATTTGTGCCATTAAAATACAACTATTCATCCTCTCCTCCTAAACTTTTTTGCTTCGTTTTAACATCAACTTAATCTCCATTTTAACCTGTCGGGTCGAGCCAACGTAGGACTTCTTTTTTCAATTGCGTAATATCGCGATAAAATTGCTGTTTCACCCATTGACCTAAGGCATCAAGTGGGGAAAAATTGTTTCCCGGTTGCCAATTCCATTCTTTCGGGTTGACGGGGGTCAAATGATTACCGGAAAGCTGCAAATAGGAGACTAAATTGGGAGAAGACGCTTCTAAAACGGGCTTTAAATCTTCAGTTTGATCAATGGTATCATCTTGAAAACGAACTAAAAGAGTCCGTGTTTTTCCGTAATCTTTTTTGACAATATCTAGGGTCCGTTCTGGGGAAGGTGTAAATTCCAAATCAAGAGCAATCAAATTATTTAATTGTTCCACCAAGGGAACCGCTTGTCGGGCTGGATAATTATTATAAGAAATGAGGAGATTTCCCGCCCGTTTCACTTCATATAAACTATTAATGAGTAAATGTAATTTGCAGCCCATACTATGCCCAATGCCATAAATGGGGAGATAGCGCTGAAATAAGCCCAACCGTTGATAGGCGGTTTCAAACCGATTCAAGGTTCGCTGCGCGATCGCGCTATGATTTAAGTCGTTTAAAAAGGGCGTCGCGATAACCGCGTATCCTTCCTCGGCTAAAGATTCCAACAACCAACTATAGGTCACTTGTGGCGCAGTCGCGACAAACGCCCCACCTAAAAAATGAATTAACCCTTTCGGTTGTGAAGGTAATAAAACTGAATTGCCCGCAACCTCTTCCCAATTCGTCATATTTGCAAAAAGTAACTCACACAATCGCCTTATTAATGTTAACTTTTATGAAAGCAAGCTCGCATCGAATTAACTATGCTAGAACTTTATCAATTTGAACTCTCCCAATTTAGCGAAAAAGTCCGTTTTCTTCTCGATTACAAGGGCTTAGAATACCGTAAAATTGAAGTGACCCCAGGGGTGGGACAAGTAGAAGTCTTCCAAATGTCAGGGCAGCGACAAGTCCCCGTCCTCAAAGATGGGGAAACTATTGTTGCTGACTCCACAGAAATCGCCATGTATTTGGAACGGACTTATCCAGAACGTCCCCTCATTCCCACAGCAGCGAAAGAAAAAGGATTAACCCTCCTCATGGAAGAATGGGCAGATGAATCCATTGGTGTCAAAAGTAGAAAAGCCTTCATTGGCGCTTTGAATCGCAACGAAGCTTTACGCGCTGCGGTTTTACCCACTGATACCCCTGAGTTTGTCAGAAGTATTGTTAGTGCCATTCCCTCTGATTTATTAGATGCTTTAGGCAGTGGCGTTGGTATGGGAGGCGAAGCCCTGAAAGCCGCTGAAGGCAGCCTTAAACAAGACCTAGAAGCCCTCTGTTTAATTTTACAAGAACAACCTTATCTCACGGGTGCTATGCCCACACTAGCTGATTTTAGCGTTGCTAGCCTTAGTTTACTCTTAAAATTCCCCGAAGAATCTTATATGGATATTCCTAATCAACTGGCAGGAAAAGCCCTACCTGGTATCGGCGATAATCCTGCATTTGAACCCTTCTTTACCTGGCGCGATCAACTGTATAGTGAATATCGTCAACCCGCTGTCTCCACGGGTAGTAGTGGCACCAGTGCCTCTGCACCGAGTTCGATTGAAATTGAGTAACATTTAGCCTTTGCCAGACAAAAGGGGGAATGGAGAGAAAGCGTCAAGAAATGAGGAGGACAAAAAACATTCAAGATATATCCTCCTCACGATTCTCTATTCCCTAAATGAGGAATGACTAAGAACGAATGACCAATCAATTACAAACTCCTCACAGTGGTTACCATTGGGGAGGAGAAGATACCCGATTTTTTGAAGGTTGGTATTATCGGGTTACCCTCCCCGAAATCAATCAAACCTTCGCCTTCATGTACTCCATTGATGATCCCGCCGGGGGAACTGCTTACAGTGGAGGGGCGGCGCAAATTTTAGGACCCAATGATGAGTATTTTTGGCGCACCTTTCCCAATGTCAAAGGGTTTTGGGCTGATTATACTGCTTTAGGCTTAGGACATTGGGCCAAACGACCGGTAGGAAGTTTTCCCCGACCACTCACTCCCAATCAATTTAACCAACAAATTAACGAAGGGTATCAAGCAACGGCAACCCTCAATCAGGGGAAACTCTATGACCCAGCTACAGACCAAACGGTCGCTTGGGAATATCAGATTAACCCCATTTATGGTTGGGGCAATCCTAAACGTCCCCAGAAAGCCACGGCTGGATGGTTATCGTTTCTGCCTTTATTTGAACCCGGTTGGCAAATTTTGATTGCCCATGGCTTAGCAACGGGATCGATTCAGTGGCAAGGCAAAACCTATAAATTTACGAATGTACCGGCTTACAGCGAAAAAAATTGGGGACGGGCGTTTCCGGCGAAATGGTTTTGGTTAAACTGCAATGCTTTTACCGAAGAAACAGATCTCGCTTTAACTGCAGGTGGGGGAAGACGAGAAGTGTTAGGCCTTGGCGAAGAAGTAGCATTGATTTGTTTCCACCATCGCGGGCAATTTTATGAATTTGTTCCCTGGAATTCTGAGGTTTTTTGGGAAATTCAACCTTGGGGAGAATGGAAAATGAATGCAGTTGGTAGAAAATTAGCAGTGGAAATTATTGGCAAAACTGACCAACCGGGTACACTTTTACGGGCACCCACGGAACGAGGATTACAGTTTTGTTGTCGGGATACAATGCAAGGTGACCTTCACCTTAAACTCTCTCATCGGAGTGGAAACGTTATCTTTGAAGCTTCTAGTACCAATTGTGGTTTAGAAGTGGGAGGGATTCCCTGGTCAGGATCTTGGAAGAACCAATCCTAATTGTTTCTCGTTAGTTATCCGAGTCATTTTAAATTCTATTGCCTTCGTTTTATAAAAAATGATGAAACCCAAAAAAAATCCTTGGCTTGCTCTAATTGTAATGATGACAACGACGACTTTTGTCAGTAGTTGTTCTCAGTTGAATCTTAATCCATCGCCAGATTCCTCTGAACCTTCACCTGATGCCGAAGAATTGCCGTTTGGAGAATCAGACCCTTCAGAAAATCAGTCTGATTCTGCTTCTCGACCCTTGGAACCAACACCAGAAGATACGAACTTTGTTACAACTGTGGTTAATGAAACGAGTCCGGCTGTGGTTCGGGTTAATGTCAAACGGGTGGTAGATACCGAGATTCCTGAGATTTTTAATAATCCCTTTTTTGAGCGGTTTTTTGGGGATTCGATTCCGACTCCTCCTCAGCAACGGGTTCAGGAAGGGTTAGGGTCGGGATTTATTGTTAGTAGTGATGGGCAAATTTTAACCAATGCCCATGTGGTGAACAAAGCAGATGAAGTGGTTGTCGCTTTACGAGATGGACGCACCTTTGATGGAACAGTTGTGGGGGAAGATCCTTTAACTGATATTGCCGTAATTCAGATTGATGCGCAAGATTTACCGACAATTCCTTTAGGGGATTCAGAGAGTGTGCAACCCGGACAATGGGCGATCGCGATCGGCAATCCTTTAGGCTTAAACGAAACGGTTACGGTCGGGGTGATTAGTGCGACGGGACGACCGGGTTCCGCCCTTGGTGTCTCTGATAAACGAGTGGAATTTATTCAAACGGATGCGGCGATTAATCCGGGGAATTCTGGCGGACCGCTTTTAAATGCCCGGGGAGAGGTCATTGCCATTAATACGGCAATTATTGGTGGACAAGCAGAAGGGTTAGGCTTCGCTGTTCCCATTAACACCGCGAAACGAGTCGCAACAGAAATTATCGAAACTGGGGAAGTGCAATATCCTTATATTGGCATTCGCATGGTCACCTTAAGTCCAGAAATTAAAGAACAGTTGCAACAACTACCGCAACAAAACTTGGAAATTACAGCTGAGTCTGGGGTATTAATTGTCGAAACGGTAAGCGGTTCCCCAGCGAGTCAAGCAGGCTTACAACCGGGGGATGTGATTCGAGAAATCAACGGCGAAACGGTAGAAGAATCAGAGGAAGTCCAACGGATTGTCGAGCAACAGAATGTCGGCGATCGCATTTCCTTGCTCATTGAGCGTAACGGAGAACCCCTAGAAATCACAGTAGAATTAGAGCGTCTTCCGGTAGAAGGAAGCCGCTAATTGATTTCTGATTGCTCTTCCAGTCTGTTGAAAGAGCGAGTACAGCTTGGTAGCACCTTCCTCCTCGCTGTACTAATCAGCCAAGGGCTGATACCCGCGATAGCCGGTGACAATCCGTCGGCCATCTTTGAGGATATGGATCTCAATTTGATCACTCGCCCAATCCAGTTGATTTTCTAAAGCCGGATTAAAGACGCGCACCCGTTGATTACGAGAAGAGACCAGAGAATCAGCTTCATTAATTGCCTGTGAAGGAAGATAAGGACCATCAACGAGGAGATCTAGTTCTTGGAGGAGATCGGCTGCACCGGGCGGCGCTTGCGGCGATTGTAATGCTTGTAAGGTAAAACCACTAAAAGACATCACATTTAAGCCTGCACGTTTGAGTCGTTTCGCCAGTTGCGTCAGCGCGATCGCTTGCCAAAACGGTTCACCCCCAGAAAAGGTCACCCCTTGATTGCGGGGTTTACTCAGAATTTGATCCGCTAAGTCCTCCACAGCAATGAGTTGATTAATTTCAAATGACCAAGACTGAGGATTGAAACAATCGGAACAATGGCGATCGCAGCCTTGAACCCAAACTACAGCCCTTACCCCAGGTCCATTCACTTCCGATTCATCCACATAGCCCATGATATTCAAGTATCCAGCCGGAATCGAAACTTGATCAGGAGAAGCAATTTGCTGAGTCATAATCCATTCCTTGAGAACGATTTTTTCCCTTATCTTCGATCATCACAAAGAAAATTCTTAATCAGAGTTTTTCTCAACGAAAATTTAAGATCAGTAACCCTCATCGTTGCCAATTTGATTATGATCGGTAATTTTTGTTAACTTCTTTGCTCAGCACCACTTTAGAAACTTGAAATCTGCCATAATTCCCCTAGCTGGGTCTTAGCTAAAATTGGGGTCTTAAAACCACTTACGTGCTGCACCTCTGGTATCGGCAAAGCCATGGCGCAACCAAGTTTTTTATGGAAAATTTCATTGAGGAAAACATTACTCAACCCAATCCCCAAAAATTGACTAAAATCATCTTCTGGGAGCAAACCATCGCATGGGGGGGAGTGGTGTTTCTGATTATTGCTGTGATCATTGCTGTTTGGTGGGTTAACCACAGCGATTAGCATCAGTCAACCTTCTCAAATGACTATAATGTTTGCTCGAATGATTGCCCAATGTCGCAAAGAATTAGCGCAATTTAAGCGCGATCGCGTTACGGTTGCCCTTGCCTTTATTCTCCCGTTGGGAATGATGCTGATTTATGGGTTTGCGATTCGTCTCGAAGCCCAGAATCTGCCCCTCAGCATCCATGATTACGATAATAGTCCACTGTCTCGCAGCTATGTGGAACGGTTGTTTGCGACCAATCAATTTGTTCCGGTTCGAGATCAGGGTGACTCTCCAAGTGATAGTCTTGATGCAGGGCGCGCGATCGCGTCAGTGGTAATTCCTCCAGACTTCTCTGGTCAAATTAAAGCCAACAAAACTGTCGATGTCCAAGTTTTGGTAGATGGCAGTGATGTGAACAATGCCCGCATCGTCCAAAATAGCATTCGCGCCACCACTCATTTTTTTATTCAAACTCAACAGCAACAGTCGTCTCCACCGACGGTTAATGCCGAAATTCGACTGTGGTTTAATCCCGGTGGGAAAGAATCCTTGTATATTGTTCCTGGGGCGTTTGCCGTGGTGTTGTGGGTGTTTCCTTCGATGTTAAGCGCGATCGCGGTGGTGCGAGAAAAAGAACAAGGCACGATTATACAAGTCTATGCGTCTGACTTAAAAGCGTGGGAATGGTTATTAGGAAAAGTTGTGGCTTATGTTTTCGTGGCAAGTGGAGAAGCAGCAATTGTGATGGGAATCTCTACCCTGCTATTTAATTTGCGTTTGGCAACTGAACCCACTTTGCTCATGATTGGTACTCTGCTATATTTAATTGCCAGTGTCTCTTTTGGGGTTTTTATTGGGTCGCGATCCAATAATCAAAATTCAGCAGTACAAGGGACCGCGATCGCGGGGTTTATTAGTGCATTTTTACTATCAGGCTTTATTTACCGCATTGAAAATTTTCCCCTTCCCCTTTACTTAATTTCTAATATTATTCCAGCGCGTTACTATCTTTTAATTACCCGGGATGCCTTTGTGCGTGGAACGGGTTGGATTGGCGTTTGGTATGCTCCTTTAATGATTGGCGCGATCGCATTTTTATTATTATTTAGCTCTACAAAAATGATGTCTAAAATGCAGCTCAAAGATTAAGGGGGTTAATCGAACCACATAAACACAGAGGATTTAAGAATAAAAGTATCGATTATTTAGTTTATAGAGATGCTGTAATAAATCAAGAATAATGAATCTAATCCGTCATTTTTTTGAAACTCGTTTTTGGTCACTGGCTAGAAAAGAAGTTCAACAAATTTTTACCAATAAACAAATCATATTTCTGCTGGTTTTTCCGCCAACTCTCCAACTTTTACTCCTCGGATTCGCCCTGAACCCAAATCTCACTGAAATCAGTTTAGGCGTGGTCGATTATTCACAGACTCAAGATAGTCGAGAGTTAGTTTCTTCCTTAACAGAAAATGATACGTTCGATGTCACGTTCAACACAATTCAAGAAGAGCAACTGGTGCAACAAGTTCGTACCGGAAAAGTTACCAGCGGTGTGATTATTCCTCCGGATTTTAGAGAAAAGATCCTTGAAAATAAAACAGCAGATATTCAAGTTTTAATTGATGGTGTTGATGCCAATACAGCTCAAATTACGAGAGGATACATACAACAAATCATTAGAAATTATAACCGGCAAATTAAGAGCACTGCTGCTACACTTCCGCTCAATACAGAAGTGATCTTTTTATATAATCCCGGTTTAATTAGTAGTTGGTTTTTTGTTCCTGGAGTAATGGGGTTAGTGCTGACTTTAACGGGTTCCCTCGTTTCTTCAGTTACAGTAATTCGAGAAAAAGATGTCGGAACACTGGAACAATTATTAATGACTCCCGCCTCTGCTTGGGAAATTTTACTTGCAAAAATTACACCTCTATTTACATTAATAATGGGAGATTTTTTACTAGCTTCGACGATTGGTTGGCTGGTTTTCAAGCTTCCGTTTCGAGGAAACTATTTATGGTTTTTAATCTTTTCTGCCATTTATATATTTGTAGTCATTGGCTTAGGACTATTATTAGCAACATTATCCAAAACTCAACAACAAGTCGTGCTAATTTCTTTCTTTTTCAATGTTCCTCTCATTCAGCTTTCGGGGGCAATTGCACCGATTGAAAGTATGCCACCATTATTTCAATTTCTTTCTTTGGCTGACCCGATGCGCCATTACATCGCGATCGCGCGCCACCTCATCCTAAAAGATGTGGGAATTGGACCTCTGTTACCCAATGTAATCGCCTTAATTTTCTTTGCTCTTCTCTTACTCGGAATTAGTATTAACCGTTTTCGTCGTCAGTTAACTTAATCAATCAACGACCGGGCAATCAAATCAGAGTTATTCAAGATCCATTTTCAATCACTCCGGTCGCTTCTTAACTGAAGCAACTTGGTCAGCGGAGAAGATCAATGAGGGTTGTTTAAACGATGGCAAAAGCTTACTTTTAGATATAGAATTATATCAGCATGGTGATTCATGATCCGAAGGCAAAGAAGAAAAGGGCGAAAGTTCTGGGCTTGCAAGTGGTTGAGGCTCCTTCTCCCTAGTTTAAGTTTCTGGAGAGTTACCAAATGAAACATTTGAGTCAAATTGATCCTTTTCTGGAAGGAAGAAAAACGCCTTCTCCTGAAGAAAGAAAGAAACTCTATCAGCAAAAAGCCCAACAAATCCAGGAACAAAAAGCCCAACAATTGCGGGACATTCAGTTAATGGAGGGAGTTATTTTACTACCTAATGCTAAAGAAATTATTTACTCGTGAGCGCTGTGACTAAACAGTTTAAAGTAAGTAGAAACGAAAAATTCTTTTAGAGGAAATAATAAATAGGTCAAAGGATTAATCGTTACAATAATATTACGAAAATCACGCATTGCTAAGTTCACAATTTGTTTAGCGACCCAAGATGCAGACATTACACCAATCGGATTCAAATTACTTTTAAAGGGTCCTAAAATTAATTTACGAATGACACAAGGTGAATCTAAACGACGCAGCGTCACTAAATCCCCTAAGGTTCGTTTGGAAAGCTCATAAAGGGGACTAACTGCTGGACTCACTTCTGCTTCCGAGGTATTCACCCAAATTTCTTTACGCACTTTGTCTTCATTCGTGCGAATCGTCTTTAAAAACGCTTCCAGCAAGCGCCAACTCGAAAAAGCATTAACTTGATAAGACCGATCAATGGCTGTTTCTGTTCTTTCGCCGTGAACATTAATGCCATGATTCAAGATTAAAATATCAATTTTTTCTAGAGACTCAGCCAGATCATGTTCTTTCCCATTTTCCCAAGTGAGGGGATGAATTTCGGTGCCATCTTTGAGGACAATCGGTTCGGTTTTAGAACTCAAAGCCGTTACTTTCGCCCCGCGATCGCGCAGTGTTGTTAATAGGGCTTTTCCTAAAGTTCCCGAGGCGCCGGTCACTGCTACCCGTTTGCCTTTTAGGGAAAGAGCAGTCCCCACTAATTTATCCACAATTGTAAACGTACTGCAATAGTAAGCCTTCTGATTATCAAAATGGTGTCGCCAATGATACGGACGATTCACTCGCCACTGACCGGGAAGCGTGGTAAAAGTTCCCGGACGATGGGTCAGATCAGTCAGTTCATCCGCATAGGCTAAACCACTGCCCCGTGCCATTGCGCTTAACAAAAATCCCCCGGTGTAAACCGTTCCTGTCCAGGCAACCCAGTCCGAAACCAATAGCGCCGGCAATAAACTCCCTACTAACATCACACCACATTCGGGGACATCATTTTGCCATTGGGAACGCCGATATAAATTTTCATCAGCCACACTTAAATCAGGGCGAAATACCCGATGATGGATCTGATGTAACCGATATAGCGGCTTCCAAAAATGCGACAATAGATGATAACTATCTCGAACTAATTCCACCCAAACCACACTCATTAGCGCGATCGCGCCCCATCTTAACCATTCCATTAACATTTTTTTGAAACCTAAAAAATTAAGCTATACTCCCAACAATAGTGTTGCGCTTTGATTTTTAATAACAGTTAAGTTTTATTATCTAAAGTTAAGATAGAACTAAGACAACTCTCCTGTCAATCATTACCCCCTAACCTGTATGCCACAAAATTCCTGGACAGACAATAATTCTTACGAAGAGTTTAATCCGATAGAAGCCCTCCTATCAGAATGGTCTGATGCAGAAACAGAAGAAGAAGAATGGAGTAGCGATTTTTTCCAAGGTTTAGGGGGAAGACGCTGGAAAGCAGCGGTAACTTTGATGATGGTTTGGGGCACCACGATTGCTCTCCATCTGATTTCCTGGGGATCCTGGCTCGTCCTCGCGATTACCAGCTTACTGACCTTACAAGTAGCACGTCTGCTGTTCAGTCGTCCTGTCACGCCACCCACTGCTTTAGCCGATCAAGATTTGCCAAGCGCACCGGTGGTTTCTATTTTAGTGGCGGCGAAGAATGAAGAAGCAGTCATTACCAGTCTTGTGGAAAGCCTTTGCAATCTTGACTATCCTCAAGACAAATATGAAATTTGGTTCATTGATGACCATAGTACAGACAAAACACCGGCTTTATTAGATCAGTTATCGCGGCAATATCGTCAACTGAAGGTGCTGCATCGCCCGGCAAATGCGGGCGGCGGCAAATCAGGCGCCCTCAATCAAGCCCTGACACTGAGTAAAGGGGAAATTGTAGCGGTCTTCGATGCGGATGCCCAAATTCCCCCAGATATTTTACGAAGGGCGGTTCCCTTTTTTAATACAGAAAGCATTGGCGCTGTGCAAGTGCGTAAAGCCATTGCCAATGCGGGACTCAACTTTTGGACGAAAGGACAACAAGCGGAAATGGCACTGGATAGCTATTTTCAACAGCGTCGCATTGGTTTAAGGGGAATTGGTGAATTACGAGGGAATGGTCAGTTTGTTCGCCGTAGCGCCCTTGCTAGCTGCGGGAAATGGAATGAACAAACGATTACCGATGATCTGGACCTCACCATTCGCTTACATTTAGATGAATGGGAAATTGGGTTTGTCAATGACCTGAGTGTGAAAGAAGAAGGAGTTACCAGCGCGATCGCGCTTTGGCATCAACGCAATCGTTGGGCAGAAGGCGGGTATCAACGCTATCTCGACTATTGGCGTTGGATTATCCGCAACCGCATGGGATTTGGGAAAACCCTTGACCTCAGCGCATTTTTACTCTTCCAATATTTGCTGCCTACGGCGGCGCTTCCTGATCTACTGATGGTCTGCTTGCGCCAAGGACCCCCTCTCTATTTACCGGCGACGAGTATGATGTTTACTTTGTCAATTTGGGGGATGTTCCAAGGACTGAGAGGAACGCAACCTCACGACAGCGAAGCCAAACTGACGCCTTGGCAACTCATTGGGGAAACGCTACGCGGAACCCTTTACATGATTCACTGGTTGCTCATTATCCCCAGTATGACGGCTCGTCTTGCCGTTCGTCCCAAAAAGTTGAAGTGGGTCAAAACCTCCCATCAAGGCGAAGAAAAACAACACCAATATGAAACTTAAAGCTGCTTTTGGTACTCCTCAAGCAGTTCCATTAAATCACTCACGGCATGGGAAGGGAGTAAGTCCAGTAAAGGAAGCTGGGTCCGTCCTTCCCCCAGTTTGACAGAAACTCGTTTCAGGATATCTTCGACTTGTTCCGTCGTCAGACTTTTATTTTCCAGTAGGGGATACACCTGTTCCGCAACGGTAGTATGCAGATGGGCATCGGACAAATAGAGATGCCACTTAGCCACATCAATGTAAATTTTATCGCCAATTTCAGCAGCGAGGGCTTCAATTTCTCGGGTGGGGTTAGAGTTAGCCATCGGATTTTTTGGGTTGAGTCGAATAGTCCGCGATCGCGCTAATGTAGACGAAATGTAATGCTAAAATTGCCAACCAGCTTAACGTTAGCCAAAGGGTCCATTGCCAGTCTGCTTGATTCAGTTGCTTAAAGAACCATGATCCAGAGTTGATGAGCGTAAAAACAGCAACATGAACCGCAAAATTGATTCGGTCTTCTAGTTTCCGGTAAGCGGGATCTTGACGGGTGGGTTTACGGGGCCAACGCGGCGGCATAAGCAAGTATTTTCCAGAACCTACAAAACTATACTATCATTATTGAAGAAGCGATTGTTGGATTACACACTTGCATAATAAGGGAGACTTATGACTGCCAACACCATAATTTTTAATGCTGCTGTTTTATCATTTACATTGATTTTAGTTGGCTTGGCTTGGGGCTTTTTGCTACTCAAAATTCAAGGCAATAGTGCTGAATAAATTTTGAAGTCGTCCGTACTCCGCTTTGATATAACAGAGCTTGCGGATGACCGTTGGTAAATCAAATCTCATCAGCCAAGGCAATGATCGGTTATTAGTTATTTTTTATTCGTTGTTAGTGGTTTTTTATACTTAACAAGCAACGTTTAAATAGTAACTAATAACTTATTATTAATGATTTACTAATTTGCCATTGATTCTTAGGCAAATCCTGGCTCTCAATTAATAACAGCTCAGGCTTCTCCCTTGCCGATAAAAAGAGAACAATATGTGATGTAAAATTATGTCTGAATCTATCCCGACCATTGAATTTTTTGAAGGCATCCCTGAAGAAATTAGTGATGTTCGTTTACGTCAAGAAAAATCAACAGGCATCCGTAATGTTTTGATGATTTTTGAAAAGTTAGAAGCTTTAGAACGGTTTAATAGTTTTCGTCAGCAATTTTCCAAAGCTTTGAATTTAACTGATTCTGAAGGTAAAATTTCTGTTGAACCGGATTCTCTGCGCTTTATTTATGGCGGACCGGAAGGAGATGATTTACAACGGGTTGAATGTACGTTTGCCATTGATCAAGATGATCATTGGGACCGCTTTATGCGTTTTATGCACCGCTATGCAGACGCTAACGGGATGGCGTATGAGGATAAACAGTGATTCAATGAGTTTGGGGAGAGGAAGTGCGCTACTGTAATTCAGGGACGATTAATAATCAATAATTAGGGGAATTGAGAGAGGGTATGAACTTTATATTTCTTGCTTTTTTATTCGTTTTCGACTCTCTGCTCAAATAATGAAGTCAAGTTGACAGTTAAAAAAATAACGGGTTAACAAGATTCTAAATGTTTCGTCAACCTGAAATTTGCACTAACCACCATTTTCTCTAAAGTAAACACAGTAAAAAAAATAATAATAATGGATGTAAAAGCAGCAGTTGCCTTTGAAGCCAACCAACCCCTGAAACTGGAAACGGTACAACTTGATCCCCCAAAAGCGGGAGAAGTGTTAGTCGAAATTAAAGCCACAGGCGTTTGTCATACGGATGCTTACACCCTATCGGGAAAAGATCCCGAAGGACTCTTTCCGAGTATTTTAGGACATGAAGGGGCTGGGGTCGTTATGGAAGTGGGAGAAGATGTAAAAAGCGTTAAACCGGGCGATCATGTCATTCCGCTTTATACCCCCGAATGTCGAGAATGTAAATTCTGTTTATCTCGGAAAACCAACCTCTGTCAAGCCATTCGTTCTACTCAAGGGCAGGGCGTTATGCCCGATGGGACCAGTCGATTTTCCTTGAACGGCGAAAAACTCCATCACTTCATGGGCACCTCCACCTTTGCCAACTACACCGTCTTACCGGAAATTGCAGTGGCAAAAATTCGTGAAGATGCCCCCTTCGATAAAGTTTGTTATATCGGTTGCGGGGTCACTACCGGTATTGGTGCTGTCTTATTTACGGCTAAGGTAGAAGCTGGGGCTAATGTGGTTGTCTTTGGTCTCGGTGGGATTGGCTTAAATGTGATCCAAGGCGCAAAAATGGTCGGCGCTGACAAAATTATTGGCGTGGATATCAATCCTAAAAAACGTCCCCTTGCCGAACAATTTGGCATGACGGATTTTGTTAACCCCCATGAAATTGAAGGGGATGTGGTAAGCCATATCATTGAACTCACTGATGGCGGGGCTGACTTTAGTTTTGAATGTATTGGCAATATTAATATCATGCGTCAAGCCTTGGCATGTTGTCATAAAGGTTGGGGCGTTTGTACCATTATCGGTGTTGCTGGAGCAGGAGAAGAAATTTCCACTCGTCCGGTACAACTGGTAACCGGTCGGGTGTGGAAAGGAAGTGCCTTTGGTGGCGCCAGAGGACGCACCGATGTCCCAAAAATTGTTGATTGGTATATGGATGGCAAGATTAACATTGATGATCTGATCACTCATACCCTACCCATCGAACAAATTAATGATGCCTTCCACTTAATGCATGAAGGCAATTCGATTCGTACGGTTCTGACATATTAGGCGTTATGGGCTAGCACCTGATACAGCAGCTGTGAAAGAGGATTGAACAGCTACCGATGACTCCCATGGAAAAGGAAGTTTATGCTGTCGCCTGAGTCCAAGCCTTTAATATCTAAGAATTCACATAAGATTGTGAGACATTAGTCTGCTGAAACAACTTCTCTTTTCCCTTTTGCAGGATACTCTTAAACAAAGCAGTCCGTTGATTATTCTGGAAGACTTCTTGCAACTTCGTTTGTAAACGGTTGAGATTTAAAGTTTCTCCACTTTCTTGACTCAATTCTTGTTCTTGGAAGTATGCAATTAAACTTAACCCAGCAATGCGAGTGAGATAAGCTGCACTTAACCCTTGTACTGTTCCCCCAGCAAGATAAGTCAAGGCGTTTGCTTTTAAGACACTGGTCATGGTTTGGGTGGAAAATTCCACTAACCCTAACTGCACCATTTGTTTACCCAAGGTTCCTGCAACAGTTTGCGCTTGTTGCCAGGAAAATTGGGGTTGATACAGTTTACCAAGATCAAAGACAAGTTGGGCATTAATGGCGGCGGTGGCAAGTAAATCTAGACTGCTAACCGGATTGACAAAAGCAGTTCCTGCTGCTACCCATTGATATTGTTCAATATAGGGCATAGCGTGTTGACGACGAATCCCATTGAGAATTACTTTTGCCTCTTGCTTCAGCAGGTAAGTTTTGCGCCAAGTGCTTTGATAAAGGAGAGTTTGTTTTTCTTCACTGAGAAGGGTTTGTAAGCGCGTTCCTAACGTTTCGATTTGAGGTTCAGGGGTTTCTTCCCATTCTTCGTGAGTATTATCGACTTTAAATTTGCGCACTTTAATCGGTGCTGGCGCTGCAGTGGTGCTGATAATATCCGCTTCGGGAATTATCTCACTGAGGCGAGTTTTGAGTTGCTTTAAGATGACGGCTTGTTGCTCGCTAGAGTAGTGATCTTGTTTGTTAAAGACGAGTAAAATCTTTTGTTGGAGTTGACTCCACTTTTTAATGGTTTGATATTCAGAGTCAGTGAGGTCGCCATTCAAAACGAAAATCGCGATTTCGCAAGGGAGAACGCTGTTTTCAATCGCTGTGCTATCGCTATCGTTTTGATACAGGGCAGGGGTTTCAAGGAGACTCTCAGCAGAAAGGGTAAGAGCTGATTTGA
This sequence comes from Cyanobacteria bacterium GSL.Bin1, assembly GCA_009909085.1. Taxonomy (NCBI): domain Bacteria; kingdom Bacillati; phylum Cyanobacteriota; species Cyanobacteria bacterium GSL.Bin1. The sequence continues at coordinate 147,265 of JAAANX010000099.1, forward strand.
GGCGTGTTTTTCCGACACTTTTTCCGCCTGTAATCGCAATTTGGAAGCTGTCACGATTGAGTTGATCGGGGAGTTGATCAAGACGCTGTTGGAGATGAGAAATATCAGTTTCTGGTGCTTCGGTTGCGATTCGGTCTAAAATTGCTTGCGTGGCTTTGAGAATTTCATCAACCGCTTTTTGATCAATGGGGGCTTCTATGGGAGAAACGGAGGTCTTGCTTTGTCGCGATCGCCACCACCAGAGACCACTTCCCAGCGCGATCGCGCCTGTAATGCCCCATTCTCCCAATCCCATTAAGGAATCTTGCACGGTAGAACCAATCCACAATAAAAAGGATAAACCGACACCTGTGACTAAAATTGGCTTTCGTAGTTGCAGCGCCATAATTCAATTCTCCCTAAGCACTTTAAAGCACACCTCTCTAATATCCTAAGCTATTTTGAGGAAATCAAGCGCTAAATTTACCGTTGATTATCCTACCGCAGGAGGGGGATAAAATTAGCAAGTTATCTCAGCGAGATTAGCCATATTGATCTTAAGGTTGAGTCACCTCTCTTAGGCATCAACTGGGTTTAACAGCGCCGAAATCCGGCTCAAAAGAGTTTCCAAATTAAAGGGCTTGGCCAGAAAACAATCAGCGCCCTTAGCGAGAGCGGTTTCTTCATGAATTAGAGCACCACTGATGGCAATAATAGGCAGCTCGGGATTGATCGCTTTTAAGTTACTGATTAAGTTAAACCCGTCCCAGTTAGGTATCATGATATCGGTCACAACGAATTGAATCTCTGATTGGTGTAGCTGGTATTGTTCCAGAGCTTCCGCCCCATTCTGAGCCAGCAAAATGCGGTAATGATGGATTTCAAGGAGAGCTTGTAGCATCCGACGCACCATTTCTTCGTCTTCAACAACCAAAACGAATGCCTTCTGATGGCTGGGAGTCGTTGTGAGCTCAGGCTATAACGGCTCTTTTTCCGGGCTGTCGCTGGCGAGCAAGGGGAAATAGACTTTAAATTGAGTCCCCGAGCCCACCTGAGTGTCAACCTGCAAAAACCCCTCATTGGCTTTGACCAGTCCACGCACTGTCGCTAAGCCCAATCCGGTGCCCTGCCCCGGTGCCTTGGTGGTAAAAAACGGGTCAAACATCCGTTCTTTCACTTCAGGGGGAATCCCGATACCGGTATCAGCTACCGTTATAACAGCGTAATCGCCCACATGGGCATCCAGATTTTGGGCTGCCATTGCCTCATCCACAAACACCTTCGCCGCTGAAATAGTCAGCGTTCCACCATTGGGCATCGCATCCCGAGCATTAACACATAGGTTCAAAATAATCTGGTGAAGGTAGGTCGGATCGACTAAAATCATGTCTAGAGCGGGCTGGGTTTTCTGTGATGGGGGAATATTGATCTGAGTTTTGATGGATGTAGGAAAGCTCTGCTGAATGATGATGGTTTCTTCTTGCAACAGAGCTGCCCAATCAATAAGCTCCCGTGCTCCTTCACTCATACGAGTCACTGAAAGAATTTGTTTGACTAGGTTGCCTCCCCGTTTAGCGCTAGATTCTATAAAGTTTAATTGTTCTAACCCTTTGGCATCGAGTCCCTTCTGCGTCAACTTGAGAAGCTGAGCCAGAGTCAGAATTGGAGTGAGAATATTGTTGAGGTCGTGGGCAATGTCGCTCGCCAAACTCCCGAGGCTCTCTAGCCGTTGAGCCTGATAAAACTGCGCCTCCAGATTTTTCTTTTCAGTAATATCGGTGGAGATGACACCGATCGCGTAAGGGGTACCTGTGGCATTGTACAGCGGAAACTTGACGGTGATATAGCTGTGAATGCCATCGGCTAGGGGGGCAGTATCTTCAATCTGCATTGCAGCCAGCAGAGAAGACTTCGCGATAAACGCCCTCTCCACTGCATCGAATCAGGAGATCAGGCAGAGCCGCTAAAATCGCTCGATTTTTAGCTTCACTTTCCTGTAGAGACAATTCGGCTTGTTTGCGATCACTGATATTCGTCGCCACCGTCGTCACCTGCCAGCACGCGGCAGCCTTATCCCACTGAGAAGTCAATGTTTCAGAAATCCAGCGGATGGTATCAGTTTTATCTCGGAAGCGGTACTCGACGGTGAAACTTGCTTCAGCAAAAATGGGCTCATAGGCGGGTCTGATTACCCTCTCGAGATCTTCTGATACTACCCGTGACTGCCAGAGATGGGGATCTCCCATCATTTCAGCCTGGGAGTACCCATAGACGGTATCACATCCAACCGACATAAATCCATGAACATAGCTGTGATCCGGATAGGCTGCAAACTCACCGATCGCTGCTCCTACATTGTCAAAAATCCGGCTGAGTTGCGTTTCGGATTTCTGGAGAGCGGCTTCAGCACGTTTGCGATCGCTGATATCGCGCAAAATAGAGAGATGACGACCGGGAATAAAATGAGCGATCGCGTTGAACTCAGTATCTTTGATTTGACCATCAGGTTGATGAATCTGAAACTCTCCCGACAACTCACCGTCATGCAAAAACTGCTGCCAGACCTCTGCTATATCGATTGCTGGGTCTGCAATATCAGCAACGTTACACCTCAGCAAGTCTTCACGCGTCATGCTTAGTAACTCGCACGCTGCTGGATTGGCATTGATATAGTCACCCTCATCATCAGCGATCAAAATAGCTTCCAGGGCATGGTCAAATAGGGCTTGCCATTGGTTTTCTTGTTGCTGCAGCTCTTGATTGGCTTCCATCAATTGTTCGGTGCGCTCTCTTACCTGCATCGCCAATTGATTACGAGCCGCTTTTAACTGCTCCCGTTCTTGGGCTAAAGCTTCCTGGGCAATTTCGAGATCTTGGTTTTTCTTGCCCAGTTTGGCTTGGGTCGCTTGCAGTTGTTCGAGAGTTTCCCGTAACTCCTCATTGACCCCCTTGAGCTGAGCCATCTGCAGTGATGATGACTCATCTGTTGAAGCAAATTGAACTTCATCATACAACGGATTCAGCCGATAGCTCTGCCGATGCACCGTTTTAATAAAATCCTCAGGAGCACCAGCCGCTTTCAGCTTTTTACGCAACTCCTTGACGTGGTTGCGAACAGTTTCCTCGCCCACAATCTCCAGGGCACTCCAGCCCTGTTCTAAAATAGCGCGGGCACTCTGAATTTTCGGGGCATAGCGCAGCAATACTTCCAGCGAGCTATATTCTTTGGGAGTCAGGTTCAGCAGTTTTTTTCCGTAGCTCACCTGCAACTGACTGGGATCGAGGGATAATTGTCCCCAGTGTAAGATCGGTGGGGCTTTCAAGTCTCCCCGACGCAGCAGAGACTGTATGCGCGCCAGCAGCTCTTCCGCCTCGAAAGGTTTAGTCACATAGTCATCGGCTCCGACGTTGAGGGCAGTCGCTTTGGTCTGGGCTGAGGCTTCCTCCCCTGTCAAGAGCAGAATGGGAGTCTGTATCCCCTTGCTGCGAAGCTGCTGACAGAGGCTGACTCCATCTAAATTGGGCAACCCAATATCCAGCACGATCAGATTGTAGTCATAGGCTTCTGCCATTTCCAACCCTTCTGAGCCATCCGCAGCGAGATCCACCGTGTAGTGATGGCTGACCAATAAAGCTTCAATCCCATAGACGACAGTCGTTTCGTCTTCAACAACTAGAATTTTCATAATGATCCCCTTGAAGTGTTAACTAAATAGGGATCTTGGAAAGTCTGAAGTCGCTATCGTCGAGATCTACAAGAGAGAAATGAGGCTTTTCAGTCACTAAAACCCTCAGCTTTGCTCATTTGTTAAGCATTTGTTTCGCAGTCCCCCTAAATTTCAACTCCCCTTATCTTCCTTCACAACTTCATTATAAAACTACTGCCACAATTCTTAAATGAAGAATACTTGACTTGTCTCATTGATCTTTAGAGAAATCAGGAAAAACAACTAAGCCTGAAACAAGCTATTTATATACAGCTCAAAAACACTTAGATAGCTATAAATGGAGAAAGTTTAATGACAAAAGAAAAAGTACCTCAGCCTGACTCCTGCAAACATTGTAAATATTATAACTATGAAGGAAGACGCGGTGGTCATTGCTATCTGTTGGATGTACCGGTTCGAGCAAATTGGTGTGCTTGTCCTTTAGGCATTTCGATCGTTGATCGTTGCGAAGATCCTCTACCCGTTAAAAGTCCGCTTTTCCCCACCAAAATTCTGTGCCGCTATACCAATGACACAGACCAACATCAGATTATTCGGATTTCAAATATTCCTAGCTGGTTTTTTGAACGAGCCGTTTTCCCTGGACAATCCGTAAAGTTTAGAGCCTTTTCCAATGGTTTGCTTGAGATTCATACAGAGGAGTCTAGTGGGTCAATCCTCTCAGATATTATTCCCTGTGATCAATTACTTCTCATTTTTGTCAAAGTGATCTCTTGATGCAAACGGAATGCCCCGCCTGCGATTATCTGTGAGTTTTTAATATGGAACCCAAGCACAATTTGCTACAAATGAAATTAATAGAATTAAAACAAGTTATTTTTGACTTGCAAGCGATCAACCCAAAAACTGAATTTGATATTACTGAATATGCAGAACTTATGGAAAATATGGGATTACAAAAATATGCTGCTGAAATGGCACTATTCAAAGCGTGCAAGATCATCTATCACAAAAACCCTGTACTGGCTAATCAACTTTGGGAAGAGTTACTAGAAACTTCAGATGATCTGGTTCAGCAAATTTATAACAATGTTCCCATAAATGATTGATAACAGGCAGTTTTAGGATTGCTTGGTCACAACTTACTGTTTCACAGCCTGCCTATGCCCTAGAGATATCCTATCGGTTATACTCAGTAAGTTCAACCTAAATTTAAAGAACAAAAACCCCCTCACAGTGGAGGGGGTAAAATTTAGCGAGCTATCTCAGCAAGATTAGCCGTTGATTTCAGGCGCTTGCATCGCTACGGGAGTCGCTTCGCCTGCTGCTAAGTCTAAGGGGAAGTTGTGCGCGTTCCGTTCGTGCATCACTTCAAACCCTAAGTTAGCGCGGTTTAAGACGTCTGCCCAGGTGTTGATAACGCGACCTTGGCTGTCCAGGATGGACTGGTTGAAGTTGAATCCGTTGAGGTTAAAGGCCATGGTGCTGATCCCTAAAGCAGTGAACCAGATGCCAACTACGGGCCAGGCGGCTAAGAAGAAGTGCAGGCTGCGGCTGTTGTTGAAGCTGGCGTATTGGAAGATCAGACGACCAAAGTAACCGTGGGCAGCAACAATGTTGTAGGTTTCTTCTTCTTGTC